>JACFNJ010000143.1 GCA_019454865.1 Bacteroidia bacterium | reverse complement strand
TGCTGTACGAATTATTCGTAGTGGAAGCTCGCCTCTATTTGCTATTAATATTTTTTTGAACATGTTATTATTTTTTTATAAAAACAAAGTCGATAAGTGACTTGTGTAAAAAGAACTTATCGACTTTGCTTGAATTACTTTTTAATTAATTGGGCTCAACTAAAAATAAAGGTTGATCGTACTCAACAGGAGAAGCATTTTCAACTAAAACTTTCACTATTTTACCTGATACTTCGGATTCAATTTCGTTAAATAATTTCATTGCTTCAACAATACATAAAACCTTTCCGGGTTTTATTTCATCGCCTACATTTACAAACGCTGGCTTATCTGGTGATGATGACTTATAAAAGGTGCCAATCATTGGTGATTTTATAGTAATTAAATTAGCTGTATTTTCACTTGCGGATGCAACCGATGGGGTTGCTGCCGGTGTTGCAACAGGTGGTGTAATTACAGGAGCTGCTGCTGTAATTACAGGTTGTTGTATTACAGGTGTAGTAGATTGAACTACTACCTTTTCTTCAGTTTTCTTAATTGCTATTTTAAAATCACCACGTTCAACTTCAACTTCAGAAACACCAGCTTCTGAAACGAGTTTTATTAATTCTTTAATCTCTTTTAATTCCATATTGGATTTATTTGAATAAAATCAAAAATAATTTCTTTTTATAAAATAGATGTATGTGTGAAAAACTTTTAACTTAAACTACTTAGTATAAGCCCATTTTAAATAAATAGCTCCCCAAGTAAAACCGCCACCAAAGGCTGATAACACTAAATTATCTCCTTTTTTTAGTTTATTTTCCCATTCCCACATTAATAATGGAAGTGTTCCATTAGTAGTATTACCGAAATGGTCAATATTTATCATTACTTTGTTTTTATCCAGTCCCATTCGTTCGGCTGTAGCATCAATAATACGAAGGTTTGCTTGGTGTGGAACTAAATATGTAACATCATCTGATGAAAGATTGTTTCTTTCCATAATTTGAGCAGAAACATCGGCCATGCCTTTTACTGCAAATTTAAATACCGATTTTCCATCTTGATATACGTAATGCTCTCTTGCTTGAACAGTTTCGATAGTAGGTGGTTTAAGTGAGCCTCCTGCTTTTTGATGTAAAAAATGTCTTCCGTTTCCGTCAATTTTCAATACACTATCAATTACTCCATTACCTTCTTCATTAGGTTCTAATAAAACACAACCTAAACCATCTCCAAAAATTATACATGTATTTCTATCGGTATAATCAATTATTGACGACATTTTATCACCACCAACAACAAGAACTTTTTTATGTTTACCGTTTTCAATGAATTGAGCTCCGGTTTGCAATGCAAATAGAAATCCTGAACAAGCAGCTGCTAAATCAAATCCCCATGCATTTTTGGCTCCTATTTTATCTGCCAAGATACAAGCAGTAGAAGGAAAAACCATATCGGGTGTTACTGTAGCAAAAATGATTAATTCAATATCATCTGCTGTAATACCTCGTTTTTCTAACAAGCCTTTTACCGCTTCAACACCCATATCTGATGTTGCTAACCCTGGTGTATCAAGTAATCTTCTTTCTTTTATTCCCGTTCGAGTGGTTATCCATTCATCAGTGGTTTCTACCATCTTTTCTAAATCTGCATTTGAAAGCACCCTTTCAGGTACGTATCCATGCACACATGTGATTGCTGCTGTAATTTTGCTCATTCTTATTGAATTGGTTGAACCAGATTTTTAAATGCCTCTCGTATATTGTCACATAATTTACTTTCGGTAACTTGTTTGGCAGTAAAAATCATGTTTTTAAAAGCCTTAGCATTTGAAATGCCGTGCCCAATTATTACAGGTGCATTAACACCTAAAATAGGTGTACCTCCGTAATTTTCATAATCAAATCGCTCCAAGTATTCGTCTGTATAGCCTCGTTTTTTTATAACATAATAAAACGCTTCGTATGCCTTAAGTATTACATTTCCTACAAATCCTTCACATACGATAACATCACATTTATCTGTTAATAAATCTCTACCTTCTATGTTTCCTATAAAATTAAAAGGACCTCCCGATTCTAATAATTTATGAGCAGTAACTGTTACCAAATTCCCTTTCTCTTTCTCTTCACCTACACTCATCAATCCAACACGTGGGTTAGTAACACCCATAACATTCTCCATCATTAATGAACCTAAGATTGCAAACTGATACAATACATCTGATTTGCAATCGGCATTAACGCCAACATCTAATAACAATCCTGTTTTACCATTTGGTTTAGGAATTGTAGCTGTAATACAAGGACGAATTACTCCTTCAATCGGTTTTACTGAAAACATTGCACCAACCAACATTGCTCCGGTATTTCCAGCACTTAAAAACGAATCAATTTTTTTAGCTGCAAGATGTGCAAACCCTACCGCAATACTTGAATCTTTTTTCTGGCTTATTGCTTTAGTAGGATGTTCGCCCATTTCAATTACCTCAGTGGTATGTACAAAATCAAAATCAGATTCGTTACCACCGTTTTCTACAATTACTTTTTTCACTAATGGTTCATCACCAAACAGTACTATTCTACAATTTTCAGGTAATTCTTTTTGTGCAAGTAATGCTCCTTTTACAGCCTCGTATGGGGCATAATCGCCACCCATTACATCTAAGCCAATTCTCATTAATTAAAGTTTTAAGTGTAAATTAAACATCTTTTCGCATATCCGGGAAAACCAACTTACCCTTGTAGTAACCGTCAGCAGTTACTCGATGACGTAAGTGAGTTTCGCCTGAAGTTGCATCAACAGATATTGTAGGATTAACACCTTTATAATGAGTTCTTCTTTTGTCTCTACGAGTGTTAGAAATTTTTCGTTTTGGATTTGGCATAATTATATATTTTAATTGTTTTTTATCTTCTTTTTCAATTCTGACCACAATGGATTTTCGGTAATTTCATCACCGAACTCATGTCCTGAATTACTCTTCCCTATTTTATCTATTACCATTGGATTACATTCTTTATTGGCTTGAGAACAGAGTTTACGTTGAGGAATGCTTAATACAAAGGATTCATACAAATATTGAGAGAGGTCATATCCAATTAATTTCTTGGTAATATAAATTATCTCATCATCGGTATAATCGTCTGTTTCACTAATTTTCATTAACAAATTAAAGGTACTTTTCAGAGGAATATTCACCTCATCCAAGCAGTTATCGCAATTTGTTAAAATACTTCCTTCAAGTTTAAAATGCAAATCATACATAGTTTCTGTTTTATTTAACAGTAAACTAATGTTAGCTTCAGCATCAATAATACCCTCAATAGAATAAGGTTTAAAGAACGCTGAATTAAGACAGAACTCAAAACTATTTTCGCCTGTTCTTAACTTATTAAACTCAATAAAGTACTCTTTTGACTTCAACTCTTTATCTCTTGCAGCCTACAAATATATTGAAAGCAATTATTTTTTAGCAACTTTTATCCATACAAACATCAAACTATGCTATTAATCAAATACATACATAAAGACAAATAGAATATTTTGTCTGTTTATTTTTAAGATTTGTTCAATTAATTTATAGAGTTATGTATTTTTGAAGAAAAGATAGGTTAACAAAATGAGTAATTTTTCCAAAAGTAGTTTCAGTGAATTAGCAAAATCAGCAAGCATACAGCCCAAAGAGGCACTTATGGATTTAAAAAAATCACAGAGTAGCATAGTTATTGGAGTACCTAAAGAAACAATTTTGCAAGAACACCGTATTGCATTAACGCCATCGTCTGTTAATCTTTTGGTAAATAATGGTAATCAAGTTTTAATCGAAACAAATGCAGGTAAAAATGCCCATTTCAGTGACAGAGAATACAGTGAAGCAGGTGCACAAATTTGTTATTCACCTGAAGAAGTTTATAAAGCAGGTGTAATAGTAAAAGTAGAGCCACCAACCGAGAGTGAACTAAACTTAATTGGTACGCAACAAGTATTAATTTCAGCCATACAATTAAACAGCAAAAGCGATGTATATATACGAAATTTAATGAGCAAAAAAATGACTGCAATTGCTTTTGAATTTTTAAAAACTGATGATGAAATATATCCCGTAGTACGAAGCATGAGTGAAATATCCGGTATTTCTGCAATTGCAGTAGCATCAGAATTACTATGTAGCACAAGAGGTGGTAGGGGCGAAATGTTAGGTGGTGTTACAGGAATACCTCCAACAGAAATAGTAATTATTGGAGCAGGAACTGTAGGTGAATATGCTGCTCGTACTGCACTTGGAGCAGGCGCAAGCATTAAAGTTTTTGACAACTCCATTGAAAAACTAAGAAGATTACAAAATAATTTAGGTGTTAAATTATATACTTCAGTTCTACATCCTAAGATATTAGAAAAATCATTGCAAACAGCAGATGTAGTTATAGGATGCCTTTGGGGAAGCGATGGACCAAGTATTTGTGTTGTAACGGAAGAAATGGTAAAGAAAATGAAATCATTATCCGTGATTGTAGATATTGCAATTGACCAAGGAGGATGTTTTGAAACTAGTGAAATTACTTCACACGATTCGCCAACATTTATAAAACACGATGTAATACACTATTGCGTACCTAACATCAACTCTAGAGTTAGTAGAACCGCAAGCTATGCATTGAGTAATATTTTAACACCAATACTTCTTGATTTATCTGAATCGGGTTCAATTACAGATTACTTATGGGCGAATGAATCTGCACGATGTGGTGTATATATTTACAAAGGCAATCTTACAAATAAACATATTGGAAAAAGACTTAATATTTACCCTAAAGATTTGGACTTATTAATAGCAGCACACGCTTAATTGCTTTCATCTTTTTTGTGGTAAATATCTATTGCAGTTATCATAGCAAATGCCCCCCAAAGTAATGGAGCTATTTTTGTAGTTTCTGAATAATGATTAAACAAACCATGTACGAAATACCCAATGATTGCTAAAAAAACGGATAGCAACAATACTTTTAGTTTATAATCATGTGTTTTGTAAAACAATAAAAGTGCATTATTAAGTACCAAATATATAATAACCAATAAACTTAATGCACCGAATGTTCCTGCCTCTGACAAGGGATTCAGATACTCACTATGTGAATTGCCCTGATTACCAAAATTTGTACTTATTTTAGTTCGATACCTTGCCTCCTGATATGGAGCATAACAAAACACATAAGTACCAGGACCAAAACCTACCACTGGTCGTTCTTTCCACATATTAATAGCCGACATCCACCTGTTAATTCTTTCCGTATTTGAAGCATCAGTACTAATATTTGATGCGGATTGAAAATGCCTTTCAAGTCCTTCGGCAGAATCTTGTTTGTTTTTTGCTAATACATGTAAAATTTGATCTTGAAAAACATAAAAAAATACTAAACCGGAAAGCGCTATTAATAACTGCTTATTGAAAGAAATTTTGAGAATCACAAGCCCGGAAACAAATAACGAAACAAGAATGCCTAACCATGCTGCACGCGTGTAGGAGTATGCAACCCCTACAACAAATATGCTCACTAAAGCAAACAAAATAATTACAACTACAATATTGAGTTTAACCTTGTATGAATAAAATAGCTGTACCAAGAAAAACGGTATAAAGAATGCAATTGCAGCAGAGTATATACCATGTGCACGGTAAAATGGCATACTTATGTAATACGATGTTTCTTGTGTAAAACCAACTAAGCTATGGCTATAAAGTGTGTATAAAATGACAATAGTAAGCGAAGCTGCATACAACCACAAATAGGTATAAATATTGTTAATTTTACGAAACAGCATTACTCCTAAAAAGTAATAAACCACAATAAACCATAACCGCGAAAGGCTAAACTTAAGACTTACAAAGGGAAATTCGCTGGTGCTTATAGTAATAAAATACCAAACAATATTTAAGACGATCCAAATAGAAATAGGGTGTTTAAAAACACGTTTATCATAATTTCCATCAACTACAAACCGAATAATGGACAATACCATTATTAACATAACCACAGGCTCATCAGGAATACTAATTCCCATGCCCATCCCTATATCATCAAACTCAATTGCAAATGGTACAATAAAGCAAAGTATTAAGAGAACAGACTCTAACTTAAACAAAACTAAATATGCAAAAACCAGTAGTAAAGGCAATACATGAACTAAATATTTTTCTGTATAAATACCATATACAGCAAACAAAATATAAGTTATGCTAATTGCATAAAACCACCGTATTTTTAAGGTTTCGTTCATGCAATGAAACTATTGCTTAAATGTAGCTTTGATAACCTGTAAACGTTCTATTACTACAATCGTTATAACACTAATAACAAATGCAGCCAATGCACTAACTATTGCTGTTATTAAACGTAATGGATATGCCTTATAAAAATCAGGCTTTGCAGTATCTACAACAAAAATATTGCT
>JACFNJ010000142.1 GCA_019454865.1 Bacteroidia bacterium | reverse complement strand
GAAGTAACAATACTAATAATACAGTGTAATGGATTGCACGTATTCGTTGTATTTTGTAGGAAATAGGCTGAATTATTTAAACAAGTATATGCTTAATCGCATTAAGTGTGTTTACTCATTTTTTGAAAAATGAATTACACGATTAGATACCGGTTTTAAACTTTGTAGATAAGAGTAAATAGCAGACAAATCGGTTGTATCCATGCCGGCATACATTATCCATGGCATAGGAGTTTGCATATCGTCAGGCTTTACCTTTAAAGCTGAATATTTGCTATCCGCAAATTTTTTAAATGTTTCAATAAACTGTTCTTTACTCCAATTGCCTATACCGGTTTCCTTATCGGGAGTAATATTAGCAGATCGGGTTATGTTACCATGCATTAACTTAAACTCAAATCCTCCGGCAAAGTTTTCTCCTACAAATTTTCCTTTTTCTTGTTTGGTATGGCAATCCATACATCCGGATGCTGTAACCAGGTACTTGCCATATTCTACCTGATTTGTTTTTGATGGCATTTCGCTAAACGTAGCCTTAAGAGGGAAGGTATTTATTATAAAATTCATCGGGAAATCCGAAACCGACTTTTCAATATTATTTTCTATTGGTGTTATTGTACGAATATAAGCTATTACTGCTTCAATGTCCTTTCTATCTAACAACCCAAAATTATGGTATGGCATCATTGTGAACAAAGCTTTTCCGTCCTTATCTACTCCGGATGTAATAGCCCTTAAAATTTCACCATCAGTCCATGTTCCAAGATTATATGGCGTAATGTTACTAGCAATGTATTTTCCCGGAAACCCCATTTGCTGGTCAAATTTTTCACCACCTTTGCCTTCTGTACCTACCATTGGCGGTCCCGAAAATAAATTCCAATCTCGGGTTGAATGACAATCCATGCAAACCATAACATGGTGTGCTAAATATTTTCCTCGTTCAATCGTTTGTGCACTTTTATCCACGCTTAATTCTATTGGCTTGCCAACATTGGGTAAGAAAAACTTTACATACGAAAGTAATACTGCAACACCTATTGCTAATACAAGTAAAATGTACTTGAGATAGGTTAAAATTCGGAATAAAAACATAAGATGTACTTGGTTAAAATTTAAGTTTTAAATTTAACTCCAATTGTATTACAGAAAATTGTATAAAGCGGACATTTATACATTTGAAATAATATGTCCGGGTACACTGTAATAGGACGCTTTGTATTCTTTTGGGGTAATATCAGCAAACGATTTGAACTCACGTATAAAATGCGATTGGTCAAAATATCCTGCTTCCATACCAATTTGTGTTAAATTTTTAGTGGAATTATGCATTAAATGAAGTGCGGTAAGGTACTTGTTGTAACTTATAAAAGTTTCAGTTTTCATACCTAGCCATTCCCCGGCAATTCTACGCATGTGTCTTTCTGATAGGTGATTGTTTATACATAATTCTCTAACAGTAGTTTCGTTCAGTTGTTTTGAAAAAAACAATTCATTTACTTCAATTAGTTTGTGGTAAAATTTTGAAACCGCTATTCTGTAATGTATCCATTTTCTTATTAAATATACTTGCTCTTCAAATGAGTTTTTGGAAAATACGATATTGCGTAATGTATTTAGCGAACCGCAAACACTATTGCCATCTATAACTTTGTTGTTAAATTCTTTTACCGATATATTAAAAAGTACTTTTAATCCAATAGGATTTAATTGAATGCCAATAAATTGTTGTTGACCATTTTTTATAAGTTTTACCGGTTTAAAGTTTACACCATTAATAAAACAAGCAGGTAGAACCTGTGGAGTATTTATTCCCGAACTGAGGTAAACAATTTTATCCGAATTATTAAGAATAATCTCAGCATTTCCTTTGGGCAAAATGGTTTCTATTCGTTCACATGTGTCTAGTTCATTTACACTCCAAATATTTCTAATAAAATATTTTTCGGTGTGTGAATTTGGAACATATATTTTGGTGGAGGAAATCATTTTCCATTCATTTTTTTTGAAACGAAATAAGAACACTTTCTTTCAAAAATATAGAAAACTACACTTTATTATCAAGTTAAATACTATTAAATATTGTATTTGTAAATACTAATTAAACGACAATCTCTATTTTAATTTTCTGATTATTCAGTGTAAAAGTATCACCATTTTTTCTTCCAATTAATAGTTTTGAAATTGGGGCATCTACAGAAACAACCACAAGTTTTATATGGTTAACAGTAATTGAACCCAAGCTACTAGCTATAAATATTAATTGTTGGTTACTTAGTTTTACAATTGAGCCCTTATGAATATAAGGCTCATTAGCATGGATATTTACAGCAAGCAGTTCTTCGTAATTTTTCTTTAGCATAAATAACTGTTTAGCATTCATGTCTCTGCTTATATGGCTCATTGCTCTGCCTGTTTCGTATTTATCGCCTGCACTGCTTTTTTCTTCACTGTTAGCACTTTCTTGTATATCTGCCAAATCTTTTTCCATATCAGCAATACGTTGTTTCAATGTGCTAATACAATGTTGAAAAACCAATTGTTTAAATTCCGAATTCATTCGTACAAAAGTAGTTTTTATCCATAAAAAAATAGTTCATTTGTAGGCATGAAATGGTATTACCCAATTTTAGCTTTTCCTATTTATCTCCTGTTTGTTTTGCCATTGCGAGTATTGTACGTATTGTCATCGGGGTTGTATGTTTTGCTTTATTATATAGTTAAATACCGTAGAAATGTAGTTGCACAAAACCTTAAAAATTCATTTCCTGATAAATCAGACAAAGAACTGAAACAAATAGAAAAGGAATATTACAAACACATGGTGGATGTAATTATTGAAACGTTGAAATTAGCCACATTTAGCAAAAATGAATTGCACAAAAGAATGCGATTTACAAATGTCGAATTTTTAAATAAATATTCAAACCGCCCTTTTTTGTTTGTATTGGGGCATCAAGGAAACTGGGAGTGGAGCGGACCTGCATTTGATACATTAAATTTTGCACCTTTGTATGGAATTTATCATCCGTTAAGTAATGCTTTTTTTGATTGGTTTATGATAAAAATACGTAGCCGAAAAGGGATGACTTTAGTATCTATGCAGCAAACGTTTCGTAAAGCAAACGAATTAAAAGATAAATTCTCGATTTTAGCATTTATAGCCGACCAAACTCCCATGCCTGAAAGTGCTTATTGGGTTAATTTTTTACACCAGGAAACACCGGTATTTGTAGGAACTGAAAAGATTGCAAAACGATATAATTTTCCGGTTGTGTATGTGTCGCAAAAAAAAGTAAAACGTGGTTATTACGAAACAACATTTTATGAACTTACAAGCAACTCTTCTTGTACACCGGATGGATGGATTACAGCTGAATTTATGAAGCGTCTGGAGCATGATATACAAAATCAACCTGCATATTGGCTTTGGAGTCACCGAAGATGGAAACATAAACGTGCGATTAATTAAATTTTGATAATTTGCACCTCACTTTTTTAAGATAAATATGAGAATAAATTTCCTTTTAATTTCGTGTTCAATATTACTGCCTTTTATCGCTGCTGCACAGTATCCGCCTCAAGTAGGCAATGCAGGGAGTACTGCAATACATAAAGACAGCAGCATAATTATTGCATGGGCAAATGAAGCAAAAATTACCCGTGGATTACAAAATTGCACTAATGTAGCAGTAGGTTATACTACCGTAGGCGACAGCACTGCTGCAACCGGAAAAGCGGATAATAAAATTGTAAGTTTGGGTGATGGTGGTAGTGCTACAGTAACTTTTACACATCCAATTAAAAATGGAAACGGAGCCGATTTTGTAATATTTGAAAATGGATTTATTGATGAAAACTTAAATCCAGGTAAAGCATTTTTAGAACTGGCATTTGTTGAAGTTAGCAGCGATGGGATACATTTTTTCCGATTTCCGGCAATAAGTAATTTAGATACCTTAACGCAAGTAGAAAGCTTTGAAGGAATAGACGCTTCAACCATACATAACTTTGCCGGAAAATATATTGCTAATTACGGAACTCCTTTTGATTTGGAGGATTTAACCGGAATTCCGGAGTTAGATGTTAATAAAATTACACATGTAAAAATTATAGATGTGGTTGGGAATATTGATAGTAGATATTGCACACGCGATAGCAAAGGAAATAAAGTAAACGACCCTTGGCCAACAGAGTTTCCTTCGGGTGGGTTTGATTTAGATGCTGTTGGGGTAATTCATGCTGATTTAGCTAGTGCTGTAAATGAAGTAAAAACACTGCCTCTGTTAAGCATATACCCAAATCCGGCAACAGATAATCAGCCCATATACATATTGCCAAACACTTCGCAAAAGTTTGATTTTATACTAACCGATATTTTTGGAAAACAGATTTTATCACTGCAAAAACAAACAAACTATACGTTGCAAAACTTGCAAGCAGGGGTATATTTTATTTGGATTAAACAAGGATCATCGGCTCAGGTGCAGAAAATAATTGTGCAATAGGAGTGAAAACCGAAATAGAAAAATACTGTCCCAAATGCGGTAAGAAATTTTACTGCAATTCAAATGATATTTCCAAATGCTTTTGCAATACTGTTTTATTAACTCAAACTACACTTTTGCAACTCAAAGAAAATTTTACAAATTGTTTGTGTTGGGAGTGTTTAAACGAAATATCTGAAACACATGAATATAGGACAATTTAAAAATAAAGGTGCATAAATTGTCAAGAAATTATGACAAAAGTCATAATGGATAAATTTGTCCATTATTAAGTTTGAACCCTCAAAATATAACAAAAGATTTACAATTTATGAAAAAACGTGTTTTACCTTTCTTTGCTATTGCTGCATTAGCTATAGCATGCGGACAGTCTTCTACACCTGCAACAGAAACAACAGCTCCAGCTGCTGAACCGGCTACTGAGGCTGCTGCACCTGCACCGGAAGCAACTGCCACTGTTGAAGTACCTGCTGAAATAAATGACTTGTTAAACAAACATACTTGCTTAACCTGCCATTCAGCTACTGAAAAAATTATTGGTCCTCCATACCAAGAAGTTGCAGCTAAGAATTATACTGATGAGCAAATCGTTGAATTAATTCATGCTCCAAAACCTGAGCATTGGCCTGATTATCCTCCAATGGCTCCATTGCCAAATGTACCAAAAGAGGATGCAATGAAAATTGCAGGTTGGATTAACTCTTTGAAATAAGAATACGAATCTAATTTAGCTTTCGGGCGCAAATTGTATAAATTTGCGCCCGATTTTATTTAGTAAACATGAAAAAGATTTTTTATACAGGGTTGCTTTCTGTGCTTATTTTTTCTTGCAGCCAATCTTCAAACAAAAGCAGCAGTTCTGTTGCTGAGTTAGAAAAACAAATTTATGCTGTGCATGATGAGATAATGCCCCACATGACTTCAATAATTGAATTTGCCGAAAAAGCAGATAGCCTTGCAAGTATTGATAGCGCAACTTATTTGCCTTTAGCAAAAGCTTTACATCAGGCAGATAGCAACATGATGCAGTGGATGCGTAATTATAAATTTCCTACTGATGCAACGGAAGATGTTCAATTGAAATTTTTAAATGAACAGAAGATGTTGGTGGATCAATTGAAAGTACAAATAAACGATGTGTTGAATAAAGCTAATGCTACATTAAAATAATTAATACATGAAAAAGCTAATAAATACGATTAGTGTTTGCTTGATAATATTTGTTGCAGCATGTGGTAATAGTAATTCACCAAGTGGTAATACAAATTCTGAAAAGGCGGAAAATAATAATACTTTGCCCTATTATGGGAATAGAAGTACTGAAGTAAAATATGTAGATGGGTTACCGGTTGTGGATACCGTATATCAAAGTATTCCTTCATTTAAATTTACCAATCAGGATGGAAATACAGTAACCGATTACAACATGTTGGGAAAGGTTAGCGTTGTTGATTTCTTTTTTACCAGTTGCCCTACCATTTGCCCTACTATGAAAAAGGAAATGATGCGAGTGTATGATAAGTTTAAAGGAGATACCAACGTTATAATACTTTCTCACACCATTGACCCTGACTACGATACCAAGGAGGTTTTAAAAGATTATGCCGAGCGATTAGGGGCTGATGGCAAACAATGGCAGTTTTTAACCGGCAAGCGTAAAGATATTTATTCCATTGCCGAAAAAGGATATTTTGTGGCAGCACAAAAAGACAGCACAGCACCGGGCGGATACATCCACAGTGGAGGATTTGTATTGGTAGATAGAAATTTGCATGTTAGAGGTGTATATGATGGCACAAGCGAAGAGAAAGTAAACCAATTGATGGACGATATAAAACGATTATTGACTGAAAAATAATGAAAATGCGTATCTTACTTGGAATATGCGTTTTGATTGTTTCATGTAGTGAAAACTTTACCCCGGTAGATATGCAGAAAGTAGCGCATGGGTTACAAATTTATGAAACCCATTGTGCTAATTGCCATCAGTTGGATGGAAAAGGACTTGCTCGTA
>JACFNJ010000141.1 GCA_019454865.1 Bacteroidia bacterium | reverse complement strand
GATAGATACAGTAAGGCTTATAGCGATTTTGAGCCTCATTTTTGTCCATTAAGCCTAATTATAAGACTAAAGAGATACAATTTTATTAAGTTAAAATAAGTTATTTAATAATAAGTGGTAAAGACTTAATCAAATTATGCTTTTCATCAAAAACATGAAGGTAAATTAAACCTGATTTGCTTAATAAATTTGTTTCAATTGTAGCTGTACCATTTGTAATAATGGTTGAGCTATTGTAAATACATTGACCAAGTATATTTGTTAGTTTATAATGAATTTGTCTATTAGCCATATTTGGAATATTTATGTATATTTTGTTATCAGCTATTGGGTTAGGATAAACCGAAATGAGATTTTCAGAATACATTTCATTTATACCAGTACTTGGTTCAGCTGTTAAATGATCTTTATGTATAAACATAACATCAACTTTGGTAGATGAAAAAGTACTGTCTAAATATACGGCTTCAACTAATGGCATTATTTCTCCACTTCGATAAAAGTGATATGAATAAACATTCGATTCCATATTTTGAGAAAGTCCGAATGCGCTAAGCAATGAAGTAGGTGCTGGAGAACCATTTAGATAAAAACTGTCTTTATGAATTTTGTAGGATTTAACCATTAGAACTGGAATATATGTAGATACACCTATTCCTTCCATCTTTACTCTCATTTTGCCCCATCCAATTACAGAATCAATATTGGTTTCGTATGACTTTCGTTGAACTAGGGCATTATTTAATCCCATTAAAGCAGCTGTTAGTGTTAATTTTGTTGAGTATTGATGATTAGTACTCCATGTACTTCCGATAGTTGCAGGAAATTGAATAATTTTACTTCTGGAACTGTATTTTACATTCTGCGAAAGAATAATTAACGAATCTGTAGCACCTCCAGTTAAGGGCGAAATTGAAATTGCTTGACGTTGGATTTGTTCTCCATAATTATATATTCCTGTCGAATCAAGCCCACGTATAAGTTTGATAAAGTATTTTAAACTACTTGTACTATAAGATGCCGCATCAGAGAATGATGCTCCCGGAAAATTAATTGTGTCAGTAAATGCTACTCTTGGTTGTATGTAATCTTTTGATGTATCATAAACAACAGTATCTAAATTCCAAGTTAAATCATTACCTACTGAAAAGTTAGGATAAACTGAAGTTTCCTTGATTTTTTCAGCATTTTCTGTTTCAGGAGCCCATGCAGAATAATCTGCATATTTTAAAGTAATTTGCGCATTAGCAGATACTATAAATACTAAAGCTGCGAATAGAATAAATGTTTTTTTCATAATAATAAATGATTTAAAATTAAGACAAAATTATGAATATAATTAAAAAAAACAACTTGTATTTTAGTTTTGAAATTTGAGATGAAGTTATCGTGTTATTTGAAATGAGGGTTTTTAAAAACATTTTTGAAAAAATATTTTGCAATCAAATATTAAATTTTACCTTGCAACCATAATTCTAATATAGCTCTAAGTATATTAAACGGTCAACTTTTTCATAGTAACTAAGACTTTGAGCTATTCAATATAAATCGTTATTCAATTTATTTATTTACTTAATGTATAATAAGACTGCATTGTCCGAAATGCTTATTTCGGAGCTTCGTGAAATAGCATCTGGTTTAAATATACCTGATGTTGAATCAAAAGTTAAATCTGAGTTGGTTGAGAATATCATACAACAACAAGATTTAAGCAACTCAACAGATAAACCAGAAAAGCCAAGTGATGATATTAAAAAGAAAAGAGTAAGAAAGAAGAAAGAAGACAAGGTTGTTACAGAAGAACAAATGTTGGATGTGTCTTCTGAAACATTACTTGAGGGAATAAAGTTTGAAAAAGTAACTACTAATACTGATGTAGTAATAGAAGAAACAACAGAACAAAAGCCAGAAAGTAGTATAGATGAAAATGAAAAAGAGCAAATAGAACCTGAACAGGGGGTAGCAGTACCGCAAGAATCTGCAAATTTTTGGAAAGAGAAAAGAAATATTGAGCGCAAGGAAAGGGATGAACGGTTACAGCAGCAACATTCATTAATGCAAGAGTTAGAAGGAATAGTAAATGGCGAAGGAGTATTGGAAATGATGCAAGACGGTTATGGTTTTTTACGTTCAAGTGATTATAACTATATGCCATCACCAGATGATATTTATGTTTCACCTTCACAAATTAAATTATTAGGACTTAAAACTGGTGATACAATTAAAGGTACGATAAGACCACCAAAAGAAGGTGAAAAATATTTTGCATTAACAAAAGTAGAAGTTGTAAATGGCAGGAGTGCCATTGAAATTCGAGATAGAGTTGCATTTGAACATCTAACACCTTTATTTCCTGATGAACGATTAAACTTATCAAAAAATGCAAATGCTTATTCAACTCGAATTATTGATTTGATAGCACCAATTGGTAAAGGGCAACGCGGATTAATAGTAGCTCAACCCAAAACAGGGAAAACCATACTTTTAAAAGACATTGCAAATGCAATTGCAAAGAATCATCCAGAAGTATATTTAATTATTTTATTAATTGATGAACGTCCGGAAGAGGTAACAGATATGCAAAGGAGTGTTCGTGCAGAGGTTGTTGCATCGACATTTGACGAACCTGCAGAAAAGCATGTAAAACTTGCAAATATTGTTTTAGAAAAAGCAAAAAGAATGACGGAGTGTGGACATGATGTAGTTATATTATTGGATTCAATTACTCGCATGGCACGTGCTTTTAATACTGTACAACCTGCTTCAGGAAAAATATTATCAGGTGGTGTGGATGCAAATGCATTGCATAAGCCAAAACGTTTTTTTGGAGCAGCTCGTAAAATTGAAAATGGAGGTTCGCTAACCATTATTGCTACAGCATTGACAGAAACCGGAAGCAAAATGGATGAAGTGATTTTTGAAGAATTTAAAGGAACCGGTAATATGGAATTACAATTGGATAGAAGATTAGCTAATAAGCGAATTTATCCGGCAATAGATATTGTAGCAAGTAGTACAAGACGCGAAGATTTGTTGTTAGATAAAGCAACCTTGCAAAGGGTTTGGGTATTACGTAATCATATTGCAGATATGAATGCCGAAGAAGCTATGGATTTGCTTTTGAAAAATATGAAAAATACAAACTCAAATGAAGAGTTTCTTGCATCCATGAATGGATAATTAAACATTAATCTTTACATAATGAATATATAAGAATCATTTTTATATAGGTTGATTAATTAACTTTGCTTGAAAAAATTAATATATAAATTATGACAATGTTAGTAGGTAAAAAAGCTCCGGTATTTAGTGCATCAGCAGTTATAAACGGTGGTGAATTTGTGGAAAAATTTTCATTAGAACAGTTTATTGGAAAGAAGCATGTAGTATTTTATTTCTATCCTTTGGATTTTACTTTTGTTTGCCCAACAGAAATTATTGCATTTCAAAGACGAATTGCTGAATTTGAAGAACGTAATGTTGCAGTCATTGGATGTTCTATTGATTCGAAATTTAGCCATTGGGCGTGGTTAAATACACCACAAAATAAAGGAGGGATAGAAGGCGTGAAATACCCTTTAGTGGCAGATGTAAATAAAACAATTGCGCTTAATTATGGTGTTTTAGCCGGACATTATAATTATGATGATAATGGTGATATGATATGGGTAGGTGATGAAGGGAAAGATAGTGTTGCTTATCGAGGTTTATTTTTAATTGATAAAAACGGAATTGTACGTCATCAGGTAGTTAATGATTTACCATTAGGCAGAAGCATAGACGAGGCACTACGAATGATAGATGCTTTGCAATTTTTTGAAGAAAATGGTGAAGTATGCCCAGCAGATTGGAATAAAGGAAAAGATGGTATGAAAGGTACAGCTGAAGGAGTTGCTTCGTATTTAGCTTCACATTAGTTTAAAATTTTTAAAACAAAAAAAGAGGATGTGTTTAACATCCTCTTTTTTTGTTTATTGCTATTAATTTATTTTATTTCTTATCTTTTTTAGCGAAATCAATAACAATTGGAGTTGCTATATTAATAGATGAATATGTACCAAATACAATACCTACTAATAATGCAAATGTAAATCCTTGAATTACTTCACCGCCAAAGAAGAATAAAACTAATGCAACTAAGAATACTGTTAAAGATGTAATTACAGTACGACTAAGTGTTGAATTTAATGCTTTGTTTATTACGATGTTTTGTTCTTCAGTTTTATTGTCTCTTAAAAACTCACGTACACGGTCAAATACAACCACGGTATCATTAATTGAGAAACCAATAATAGTAAGAATTGCAGCAATAAAATTTTGATCAACTTCCATTGGGAATGGTAAAATACCATCAAAAATAGAGTAGAAGCCAAGCATTATTAATACGTCATGTGTTAATGCTATAATAGCACCAAGTGCATATTGCCATTTGCGGAAACGTACAAATATATATAAGCCAATACCGAATAATGCAATTAATGTTGCCCATACCGAAGCTACTTTAATATCATTAGCAATTGTAGGACCTACTTTAGCAGAACTCAATATTTTAGCTTCTCCGATATTTTTCAAACCTTCATTTAATTTTTGTTCTACTAAATCACTAGTGTTTTCAGCAGTTTCATTAATTTTATAGGTAGTTGTAATTTTATATTTTCTATCGCTTCCATAGGTTTTTACTTCCGGTGCACTTTCAAAAGGAGCAGTTAATTTTTCTCTAATCTCATTTTGAGAAACCGCTTGGTTGAATTCAACAACATAAGTCCATCCACCTTTGAAATCAACACCTAAAGTAAAGCCTTTAGTGAAAATTGATATTAAACCAATGGTAATTATTGAAGCTGATAATAAATAAAACTTCTTTCTATTACCTACAAAGTTCATGTTTAGGTTTTGGAATAAGCCTTTAGAAACAGAGGTTACATAATTTACTATTTTACCTTTTGATAACTCCCACTCAGTGATTACTCTTGACAATAAAACAGCCGTAAACATGGAAGAAAGAATACCAATAATTAAGGTAATAGCAAATCCTTGAACAGGACCTGTACCAAAAACATATAAAACTATACCAGCTAATAGAGTTGTTAGGTTTGCGTCAATAATAGAAGATGCAGCATTTGCATATCCATCTGCAACAGCATTTTTTAAACTGCGTGCATGATGGTTTAGTTCTTCTTTTATACGCTCATTAATAAGTACATTGGCATCTACTGCCATACCAATAGTAAGTACTATACCTGCAATACCGGGTAAAGTAAGTGCTGCGCCTAAACTGGCTAAAACGCCCAGTATAAAGAATACGTTAGCTAATACAGCCAAGTCAGCGATATAACCACTATTGCCATAATAAACTATCATAAACACAAGAATAATAACAGTAGCAATAACCATACTCCACAATCCTTGGCTTATACTTTGTGCTCCTAAGGTAGGGCCAACAACAGCTTCCTCTACTATGCGAGTAGGTGCAGGAAGTTTACCGGCTTTTAATATATTCGCTAAATCACCAGCTTCTTCCGAAGTGAAATTTCCACTTATTGAAGAACGTCCATTTGGAATTTCACTTTGCACATTTGGTGATGAATAAATCACATCATCCAATACTATTGCAATTGAGCGACCAATATTAGCTTTTGTTAAGTTTTTCCATATTTGAGCACCTTGAGCATTCATAGTCATGCTTACTTCTACTTCACCGGTAGTTCCATTTATATCTCTTCTTGCATCTATTACTTTGTCGCCTTCTAACTGGGCTCCTCCACCCATTTTAGTTTTAATTGCATGTAAACGTACAAAGGCATCTTTGTCTCCAATGGCTTTGGCTTCCCATAAGAAACGTAAATTACCCGGAAGTACATTTTTGGCTTCTTTGCTAAACAACATTGCGTTTACCTTAGCTGTATCACGTATTGCAGTGTATCCACATACAGAGCCTTGTGCAACAAGTTGTCCTTTTTCATCGGCATTTGGTTGAAGGTAAACAAATAAAGGATTTTCTTTTCTGGCTTGTTCAATTTTTTGTTGAGTTGAGTCTCCTGTCAAAGAATCGGTAGCTGCTACTTTATTTGAATTTGAACTAGCTAATCCTGCTAATGCACTTGATTTAACAGTGGTATCAATAGTATTATTAGTTGTTGAATCACTATTAATTGTTGTTGCATTTTTGTTATTAGCAATTGCAGTATTTATATCTGATAGATATTTGAAAGCTTCAACATTAGTAAAGGTTTCATAAAACTCTAACTTAGCACTACCTTGTAATAATTTGCGAACACGAGCCGGATTATCAACACCCGGCAGCTCAACTAATATTCTGCCACTACCTTGAAGTTTTTGGATATTAGGTTGGGTTACACCAAATTTATCAATACGTGCACGTAATATCTGGAATGAACGGTCAATTGCTTGATCGGCTTCTTCTTTAATATATTTAAGTACTTCTTGGTTTGTTGAAGTAGGCTTTATTCTATCTTTATTATTTTGGTTTGCAAAAATTGTAGCAAGTTTTCCTTCTGGGGCTATTTCTGTATAAGTTTCACCAAATAGTGTAACATAATCCTTTTGCGAATGTTTAATTTTTTCATTGGTTTGATTTATCGCATC
>JACFNJ010000140.1 GCA_019454865.1 Bacteroidia bacterium | reverse complement strand
TCCTTTTAATGCATATCATTTTTATACCATTGTTTATTGTAGAGATGGAACATTATACCAAAATGAATACTGGCAAGATGGTTAATTTATTGAAAATTTTAAATATTACTTTGGTGATGGTGATTCAGCAATGATAACAAGACCGGTTCACCGATATAAAAACCCGGGTAAGTACACGGTAATGTTATTAAGCAGAGCTAGAAATGGATGTTGGGATACTACTACATGCGTAGTATATATTTCTGAGGTTAAAAGTATTCCTGTAATTAAACCCGGTACATACAATTGTGGTGCTAAAGTTACATTCTACGATAAATCAACAATGACTCCATTACCTGGTTTCTCAGGAAATCCATTTGATAGTGTTCGTTTTGAGCCGCAACCAGGCACATTAATTAATAATAATTTCTGGTGGTTTGGTGAACGTACAACTGCTGATACAGCATTACGTGCAGATGCTTATGCTATTGATACAGCTCAGTGGAATTACAGAAAGAATGGTACTTTCCGAGTGAAATTAGTTGTAGAAACAGCACAAGGATGTAAAGATACCGGATTTACTGAATTGTATATTAGCGGTCCTCGTCCGAAAATTAAAATTATAAGCGATACCGTTGGTTGTGCTCCGTTTACTGTAAAAGTGGTTAACTTGGCTGATGTTGAAGGAGGAAAAGATGCAAACGATAAGCCTACATTACGTACAGATATATTGTGGGGTGATGGCAATAATCAGTTTACTAAGAGCTTGGCGCAGTACGATACTTTAACATTTACTTATCCTGATTCAGGCACGTTCTATATCTTTGCACGTGGCGATGATAATGATCCTCAATCGGATATTAATGGGTGTAGGATAGTGTATTATCCGGATACCGTTGATGGAAATGATGCGCCATTAAAAATTAGAGTAATGCGTTCGTATCCGGTTTCTGTTTCTGTTGACCCTCAAACCGTGTGTGTTGATCAACAATTCTATATTCATAATGCTTCGGATACAATTAGCTATACAGAGTTTAAATACAGCTTGAAGAGTGGTGATTATTCAACATTAATTGATACCATAATTAAATCAAATGTGGACAATCATTATACACGCACACTTCCTGATACTGGAACTTATCAAGTTTTACTAAACCCTACAGCTGTTGCACCGGGATTACCGGATTGTAGATTAGCAGATACGGCAACAATAAAAGTTGTACGTCCGTATGCAAGCTTTACTATTGATTCTGCAGAAAGAAACCCTAAATTCCATTTCAACAACACGTCTATGTCTGCATCAGAATATACTTGGTCGGCATATAAACTTGAAAATGGAACACTTAATCTTGTGAAAACAGAAGACAAAGTAGAAGCAGATAGAGATTGGAATTATGACTTTGATAAAGATACCGGTGATGTTGTTATATGCTTGGAAGCATTTACTGCTGATCCCGCTAAACCAATCTGCGTAGATAAAGTATGTGATACTATTTCGTACCGATTTGTAATTGAGTTTGAAATATACAACGTATTTACTCCAGATAAGAGTGGCGCTAATGATGTGTTTGATATCAAGATTAAAGGACATACTGAATACGATTTAGTTATCTATAACAGATGGGGTAATAAAGTTTTTGAAAGTACCGATTCAGAAAAAGATTGGGACGGTACTAACATGAACGATGGAACCGATTGCCCTGCCGGAACTTACTATTATGTGTTTAAATATGAAATGCTAAATGGTGAGAAGAAAACACTAAATGGTACAGTAACATTGATACGACCATAAAAATAAATTCAATTTGTAAATTAAAAGCCCACCGGATTTTTTGGTGGGCTTTTTTTATTTAGTTTGATTTAAATAATTAGTTTTGCTCAAAAAAATACATATAATAAATGAAAGTTGCCGTAGTTGGTGCCACCGGATTAGTAGGTACAGAGATGTTAAAAGTATTAGAACAGCGTAAATTTCCCGTTACTGAATTATTAGCTGTTGCATCCGAAAAATCTGTTGGGAAAGAATTGGAATTTGCAGGAAAAAAGTACAAAGTAAAAAGCATGCAGCAAGCTATTGATGAAAAACCTGCAGTTGCATTATTTTCTGCCGGAGGTAGCGTTTCGTTGCAATATGCTGAAGCATTTGCTAAAAATGGCACATACGTAATTGATAATTCCTCTGCATGGAGAATGCATCCTGAAAAAAAATTGGTTGTACCGGAAATTAATGCCGATGCGTTAACTAAATCGGATACCATAATAGCAAATCCTAACTGTTCAACAGTACAAATGGTACTAGCATTAGCACCTTTACATAAAAAGTACGGAATTAAACGAATTGTTGTTTCTACCTACCAAAGTGTAACGGGTACTGGCGCAAAGGCAGTACAGCAAATGGAAAATGAACGCAATGGTATATCCGGTGAAATGGCATATAAATATCCTATTGATAAAAATTGTATTCCGCATATTGATGTTTTTATGGAAAACGGATATACCAAAGAGGAGATGAAAATGGTGCAAGAAACACAAAAAATTTTATGCGATAATTCAATACAGGTTACTGCTACATGTGTTCGTGTTCCGGTAATTGGCGGGCATAGCGAGAGTGTAAATGTTGAGTTTAAACTTGATTTTGAAATTGAAGATGTTGTTCAGGTTTTATCAAAAAGCGAGGGAGTAATTGTTAAAGATGATACGTCCAATTTAGTTTATCCGATGCCTTTGATTGATGCACATGGTAAGGACGAAGTATTTGTAGGAAGAATACGAAAAGATATATCGCAGCCCTGTACTTTAAATTTATGGATTGTAGCCGATAATTTACGCAAAGGTGCAGCAACAAATGCAGTGCAGATAGCTGAAACATTACTAAAAAAAGGTTTTATTGCATAAATGGAATTACCTGAATACTCCAAGTCGTATCTTGCACTACGCAATGGTATAGATAAAGATGAAATTTGGGTTGCATATAAAGGCAAAATATATGATGTAACTAAAAGCAGGTTGTGGCGAAAAGGGCAACATTATGAGCACTGGGCAGGTCAAGATTTAACGGATGAATTAAAAGATGCACCACACTCTGCAACTGTATTTGATAAATTTGATTGTATAGGAATTTTAAAGAAATAGATATGACTACTAATACAAAAAATGAATTTGAAACATACATACGTAAAGGAATGAAGTATAACGAGTATGTTGCAGTAATTAGTGATTTGGTTTCAGAAGGACGAACAACCGGAGAAACACAAAGCGATGAACTCGCTGCTTATACCAAACTCAATTTGCAACGTATGGAAAGAATTTATAAAACAGTAGTTTTATTTCCTGAGTTAGTAGCTAAAATAAATGCAATACATGAGCCACAAACCTGGCTTTGCATTACAGAAGGATGGTGTGGTGATGCTGCTCAAAACTTGCCAGTTTTTGCACGCTTAGCCGAGTTAAATCCATTGGTAACAATGCGTATTGTATTGCGCGATGAAAATTTGGAATTAATGGATAAGTATTTAACCAATGGTGGGCGTTCAATACCTAAGATAATTGCAATTGAAGCAGGTTACGAAAAATGGAATTGGGGACCACGACCTGCAACCTTACAGGAAAAATATATTGCCTTTAAGCAGAAAAATTTTTCGCACGATGATTTAGTGAAAGAGTTGCATACCTGGTATGCACACAATAAAGGTACAGATACGCAAAAAGAGTTGATGCAACTGATTTAAAAATTTAACAGTTCATCCAATTCCTTTTTAAATCGAGTTTTAGGTAAAAAATTCTGTTCCAAATCAACATTAAATGGCACAGCTGTATCAAGACTTGCACTGCGTTTTACCGGAGCATCTAAATAAGTAAAACATTTATCAGCAATTACTGCTGCTATTTCTGCACCAATCCCTCCGGTTAGTGTATCTTCATGCAGTATAAATGCTTTTCCGGTTTTAATTACACTATTTATTACAGCATCTTCATCCCAAGGTAAAAGTGTGCGTAGGTCAATTATATCCGCATCAATTCCGGCTTCATTACAATGCTTAGTAGCCCAATGTACACCGGCACCGTATGTTATTATACTTACTTCATTTCCGTCTTTTACCTTTCGGGCTTTGCCAATTTCTATTTCATAATAATCATCAAAAACTTCTTCTTCAATTTCTATCGAGCGGTAAAGAGCTTTGTGTTCAAAAAAGATAATTGGATTTGGGTCGTTAAAACTTGCAATTAGCAAGCCTTTGGCATCGCTTGGTGTACTTGGATATACAACTTTTAACCCGGGTACATGAAAAAACCATGCTTCGTTGCTTTGCGAATGAAATGGTCCTGCACCCACGCCTGCACCTGTGGGCATGCGTACTACTACATCTGCAGGCTGCCCCCATCGGTAATAGCTTTTTGCTAAATTATTTACTATTTGATTAAATCCTACACTTACAAAATCACCAAACTGCATTTCCATCATTGCTTTCATACCCTTAATGGATAAGCCATAAGCCGCACCAAGTATGGCACTTTCGCAAAGTGGTGTGTTTCTTACTCTATCTTTTCCAAATTCATCAACAAAACCTTGCGTTATTTTAAACACACCTCCATACTCTGCAATATCTTGCCCCATTAGTACTAAATTATTGTGCTGTTGCATGCTTTGTTTTAGTCCATCGCTAATTGCATCTACCAATCGTTTTGTTGTTTTGGTTTCTGATTTGGGCTTTATGCTTACATTTTGCATGTGTGCAAAGTTTTCAGAAACCTGAGTTACATTGGGTGCATATACATCGGCAATTTCATTTGCAGTATCAGGTACTATTTCAGGTTCTGCAAGCACTTTTTCTACTCCTTCATCAATGGTCTTTTTAAATTCGTCCTTAAACTTTGCTATTGTTTCATCTGTTATAATTCCTTCATTTTTCAACCAATTTTCATAATTCAAAATAGGATCTTTTTTACCCCATTCTTCAAACAATTCTTTAGGAACATATTTAGTACCAGAAGCTTCTTCGTGCCCGCGCATACGAAATGTAATGCACTCCACAATAACAGGGCGCGGATTTAAACGAATACTTGCAGCTAAGTTACTTATCAATTCATATACTTCTAATATGTTGTTTCCATCTACTTTGTAGCCCTGTATGCCGTATCCTATGGCTTTGTCAATAAAGTTTTTGCAACGAAATTGTTCATTGCTTGGAGTAGATAAACCATATCCGTTATTTTCAATTAAAAATATAACCGGTAAATCCCATACTGCTGCAGTATTTATTGCTTCATGAAAATCGCCTTCGCTTGCACCTCCATCCCCGCTAAAAACAACACTAACTTTTTGCTCTTTTTTTAGCTTATGTGCTAATGCAATACCATCTGCTACACCCAACATTGCACCTAAGTGCGAAATCATTCCTACAATGTGATGTTCGTTATTTCCAAAATGAAACGAACGTTCTCTTCCTTTGGAGTAGCCATTTAACTTGCCTTGCCATTGAGAAAAAAGTTTTTCAAAAGGCATGTTTCTGTTAATCCATACACCCAAGTTACGATGCAATGGCAAAATGTACTCATCCGGCTCGAGTGCTAAAGTTACACCCGTACTTATAGCCTCTTGCCCTATACCGCTAAACCATTTGCTTACCTGCCCCTGACGAAGCAGAATTAACATTTTCTCTTCTATCATTCGAGGAAATAACATTCCCTTGTACAGATTAATTAATGTTTCGTTACTATGGTGTTTTTTATTGAATTGCATGGTATGTAAAATGCGTTTTTAATATTGTGCAAATAAAGCAATTGTTCGGTAATTGAAACAGCCTTAAATTAAATTTAAGCATATCATTTCTTTTATTTTTTAAATACAAGTAAGCCTTTAATTACCTATGTGTTAATTGCTCCAATTGATGGAATTTATTTATTGTTTTTTTTTATGGATTAGATACTTTTTTAATTATGCGATAACAAAACGTAAACAATTATATTTGGGCTTTAAAAAAATTTGAAAAATGAAATTAGTTACATACAAAAAAAATGAATCAACCGATTTAGGAATTTTAGTTGACGAAAAAATATACAGCCTCAATCAATTGGATAATTCATTACCAAATACAATGCGTGCCTTTTTGTTTGCAGGAGAAACTGCAATGCAACGGGCTAAACAATTGAATAGTGAACTTATCCAAAAAACAATTTCTGCAACATCCATTAATCTTTCGGATGTACAATTGTTGGCACCTGTTAATGAGCCTACATCGTGCAGAGACGGCTATGCATTTAGGCAACATGTGGCTGCTGCACGTAGAAATAGGGGAGTACCAATGATTCCTGAATTTGACCAATATCCAATATTTTATTTTACTAATCATAATGCTGTGCAGGGGCCTGGTGTGGTTGAGTGTATGCCTGATCATTTTGAAAAATTAGATTTTGAATTGGAAGTTGCAATTGTAGTGGGTAAAAAGGGAAGAAACATTCGTGCTGCCGAAGCGGATAAATACATTGCCGGTTATATGATTATGAATGATATGAGTGCACGAACTTTGCAAATGGAAGAAATGTTATTAAATCTTGGTCCGGCAAAGGGCAAAGACTTTAGCACCGTGATCGGCCCATACTTTGTAACTCCGGATGAATTGGAACAATATTTAGTACCTGCAAAAAAAGGACACGAAGGTAATAACCATAATCTATCAAT
>JACFNJ010000139.1:2623-6701 GCA_019454865.1 Bacteroidia bacterium | reverse complement strand
ATAGAAACAAACTTGTTGCAGAGTTCAGGAATTGCAGCACATGCAAACATGTTACAGCCAACTGATTTAGCAAATACAATTATCCATATACTGGAAACTCCTGATAATATGCTTATACAAGAACTTACTATACGCCCATTAAATCCCAAACATCCCTAAGTGATATATAGTTTTTTTATATTAAATTAAATAGCATTATCCATTTTCGATGATAGTAAGAAAGCTGTGGAATAAGAATTTTATACTTGTTTGTGTTACATACTTCTTTATCGCATGCACGTTCAATCTTTTGATGCCTACAATACCAATTTATTTATCAGAAAAATTAGCCGTTCCACATTCAAAAATTGGTATAGTATTGTCTTCGTATGCGATAGCACTTTTGATTATTCGTCCATTTTGTGGTTTTTGGGTTGATAAATATAATCGGAAAATGTTACTATTATTGGGTACACTGTTATTTGTAGCTGCTTTTGTCGGTTATTATTTTGCAGTATCAGTTTTGTTTCTTGTAGTTTTGCGCTTTTTCCATGGAATGTTTTGGGCTTTATCTACTGTAGCAGCAAATACCGTTGCTATTGATATTATCCCATCCAAAAGAAGGGCAGAAGGGATAGGTTATTTCGGTGCAACTGCCTCTATTGCAATGGCAATTTCGCCATATATTGCTGTAAGCTTATATAAAACAAATGGATTTAATTATCTTGTTTCATGTGCTATCTTTATGGGAGTAATCGGAATATTGCTTACAATATTTATTCGTGTACCTTTTCGTGTTAGGAATTCTGCTAGTACACCAATTTCATTTGATCGGTTTATATTGGTTAAAGGTATTCCAATATTACTCAATCAGGTATTATTATCGTTTGGCTGGGGTACTTTGGTTGCTTATGCAATACTTTACGGTAAAGAAACAGGTGTTGCAAACCCCGGAGTTTTTTTCTTGTTTTTGGCTTTAGGTATTGTGTTATCACGTGTAGTTTCCGGTAGGTTAGTTGATAGAGGATATTTGCATAATACTATTGCAATTGCTTTAATTACAATTGCCTTTGGATTTATTTGTTTTGCATATCTACATGGCACCTTTTATTATTGTTTATCTGCATTTTTTATAGGGCTTGGATATGGAACATTATTTCCCGCATTACAAACTTTATATATTAACATGGCACCTGCATACAAGAGGGGTACGGCAAACTCCACTTATCTTACCGGATTTGATTTAGGAATTGGAATAGGTATTTTAATAGGTTCTGTAATAGCTGGCTATACCGGTTATTCTACAATGTATATGTTAACTGCTGCAAGTTGTTTTTTGGCATTAATAATTTATTGGCTCAATTCACGTAAAGTATATGAACGAAATAAATTAATCAAAGAAAATTCAGGCAAGCTCAAACTGTAAACGGAGGTTTATTTGCATTCTTAATTTTACTTCCCTTGATAATTAACAGGTTTAAATTCCCCGTTTTCTGTTCGGATATAAGTTTCTGCTCCACCAACAATATCGGTGTTTTGTGCAGATACGGCTAACCAATTATCAATGGTTGTTTTTCTTACCACAAATGTAAAGATGGTTCTTCTTATATTGGCTTTCTGGTTTTCAATTGAAGATTGACCGCTTAATTTCATTTTAGCATGAATAATAGCAAACTCATTTGATAGCGTCTTTGTTTTTAAGGAAATGATTTCTAAAAACGAATCTTTAAATATTACTCTTAACCCATAATCGTGGGCTTTAAAAATATCCTTTCTGTTATGCCACCATAAACCAACAACATTGATAAAATCGGCATTTTCTTCAAAAAGTTCAGCCATTAAATCGGGTCTTCGTTTGTTCCAATTCTCTACAAATAATTTTGGAACTTCTTCAGGAGTGGTTGCGCTATTCATAAAGTATAAATCGTCAGTTTCTATATTAAATCAAATAAATTCTTTATACCCGGGATCCTTTCCACGGTAAAACCCTCTGCTTTCTCAAAGTTAGCCTCTCGTCCATAATGTCCGGAACGGCCTTTAAACATATCAATAAATCCTTTAAAAGCTATGGGACTTTCGGGCATTTCTTTGTCTGTTTTTTCATTAAAAAATTGAGAAGAAAAAGCCAAGACCGCTTCCATTTTTTTATCAAAATAAGGAGTAATGTCCACTAAGAAATCAGGTTTAATATCTCTATCTTGTATATAATGATAAACAGCCTTTGGACGCCAGGCATCTTGTGATTTCCCGTCCGAAGTGGTTTCTATTTTTACCAATCCTGAATAAAAGCAGGCATCATAAAGCAGTTTGGCGGCTCTACCGTGGTCAGGATGACGATCTCTGATAGCATTTGCCAAAACAATTTCAGGTTGGTATTTTCGAATACACGCAATCACTTTTAGGATATGTTCTTTATCAATACTAAAGAAGGCATCCTCAAATCCTAAATTCTCCCGAATTTCAACTCCTAAAATCTCAGCAGCTTTTTGTGCCTCTTTTAATCGAAGCGAACCACTACCACGAGTGCCTTTTTCACCTGCCGTTAAATCAATAATTCCTACTTTCTTGCCTAATTCAATATGCTTTAAAAGTGTGCCGGCACAACTGAAATCCACATCATCAGGATGCACACCGAAAGCTAAAATATCTAGTTTCATAATAAGTTACTTTAAATAGAGAATCACTTCTTATTAAAATGTTTTTTAACCATTGGGATAACTTTTGTGCCGTATAGTTCAATTGTTCGCATCAATTCCTTATGTGATGGACCTCCCACATCAATATGAGCGATAAAACGTGTTAATCCGAATAGCTCAGTTGTGTAAATAATTTTTTCAGCAACTTCTTCAGGACTACCCATAAATAAAGCTCCGTTTTTATCCATTCCTGCTTCAAATTTAGCTTGAGTAAAAGGTCCACCTGGCCAATTTCTTTCAATTGCCATTTTATTCATGTGACGTGAATATTCAGGATAATAATCTGTAATAGCAGCTTCCCTTGTTGGGGCAACATAAGTATGTGAATGAACGCCAGTTTCCATTTTCTCAATATCATGCCCGGCTTTGATATATACTTCTTTGTAATAATCAAAAAGTTGTTTGAACTGACGAATATCCCCGCCAATAATGGCAAACATAACCGGTAATCCCAATGCGGCAGCTCTATAAACCGATTGAGGAGTCCCGCCTACAGCAATCCAAACAGGTATTTCTCTTTTGGGTTGAGGATATATTATTTGATTTTCCAAAGCAGGGCGAAACTTTCCTTCCCATGTAATCGGTTCGTTTTTTCTGAGTTGCAAAAGCAAATCTAATTTTTCAGAAAACAGCTCGTTGTAATCTTGAAGGCTCTGTCCAAATAATGGAAACGATTCTATAAAACTTCCCCTACCGGCCATGATTTCTGTTCGCTCTTCTGAAATTAAATCTATCATAGCAAAGTCCTGATACAGTTTCACCGGATCGGTTGAACTAAGCACATTAACTCCACTTGAAAGGATAATATTTTTTGTAATAGTTGACAAAGCTGCCAACATTGTTTCTGGAGAAGATACGACATAGTCATCCCGATGATGTTCACCCATTGCAAACACATCAATGCCTACTTCATCAGCCAATTTTACTTCTTCTATAATTTCTTTGAGGCGAATATCTGGACTACGGTATTTTTTTGCTTCGTAGTCATATCCAGAATCGCCAAACATTCCTATTCCAAATTCCATAATTCTTATTTATTACTGTTATTATCAAATTTTTTTGCTATGGTTAAAAAGAAAATCACCAAAACACTTGCAGCCATCATGATTGAAAACATGGTTAAAGGAGTTGGTTTTCCTAAAACCCCAACCACTGCCGTGATGAATGCGCTCATGCCCATCATAAAAGAGCCATTCATGGCAGAGGCAGAACCTGATAATTCTTTAAATGGAGCTAATGCCGAGGTTACGGTATTGGGATAAATTAATCCGACACTTAATAAAATGGTAAACAATGCAACAACCACCCATTCAAACGATAATTGATGAACCCAATAAGTTGCAGCAGTAAACCCTGCAGTTAATACAAATAACAACAGGGAACCAATGACCATCATCTTTTTA
>JACFNJ010000139.1:0-2613 GCA_019454865.1 Bacteroidia bacterium | reverse complement strand
ACCATAAAGCAGCCCAAATTGTTTTGGGGCAACACCATAATATCCCATAAAAATAGCCGGAGATGCAGCAACAAAAGCAAAAATGACGGAGTTAGCAAAACTGGCTCCAATGGCATATAAACTAAATGTTTTGTTCATTACAACTTTGCCATAGTTATTGATGATTTGCTTTCCACTCAATTTATCTTGGGACTTAAATAAAATAGTTTCAGGTAAAAAGAAGAATACGAGCAATAAAATCAATACACCATAACCTGATAATGCATAGAATACAGATTCCCAACTATATGCAGCCACAAAAAAACTTCCCAAAGATGGTGAAACAATCGGGGCAACACCCAACACAGTCATCACCAAAGAAAAAGCTTTTGCTCGATGTTGCGGCTCAAAAACATCCATAATGATTGCTAATGCTGATACCATTCCTGCACTGGCTCCCAAAGCCTGAAGAAAGCGAACGGCAATCATCATATCCAAAGAATTTGCTACGGCACAAAGTATAGAAGTAAGAACATACAAAATAAGCGATATCATTAGCGGAGATTTTCGGCCGTATCTGTCGATGATAGGACCATAAACCAACTGTCCAATGGTGATGCCAATAAAATAGGACGTCAGTGTAAATGCAATTTGACTTTCATTTACTTGAAAATCGCTCGCCATTTTATGAAAGCCCGGTATGTACATGGCAATGGTAAGCGTACTTAGGGCTGCGAGCAAACCTAAAAGTACAATTAAAAAGGATTGACTACTGTTCTTTTTCATTTAAAGTTTCTTCTGTTTATATCCACGACAATAGCTGAGATGTGTATATCCACTTTAAATTACGCAATTGTATTCTTGTTTTTAAATAGTAAATAATCAATGGAGAATTTTCCGGGTCCTAAAAGAAAAATCACTACATAAACCAGCATGTATAAAAACCTGCTTTCTAAAACTTGAAATCCATCTTTTGCAATAAAAGCATGGAAGAATAAAATAACTAAGAAGTTAATGGATAAAATCAAGGCTGACCATCTTGTAAATAGGCCTACAATTAACAATAGCGCACAAATGACTTCTGCAAAAAAAGCCAAATAGAAAGAGGTTGTTCCTCCGATTCCAATAGGATCAAGGAATTGGATTTCTTGTCCGCTGAAAAGCGTTTGCATCTTTTCAATTCCATGTCCATAAAAAATTACCAGACCAGCTACAATACGAAGAAGCAGCAAACCATAATCGTTGCCTTTCCCGTAGTCTTTTGTTAAATAATTTACTAATTTCATTTTTATTAATTTTTATTTGTTGATTAGTTTATTTTAATATTAGTGTCCTTTTTTACATAAAAGATTCGCGATAATCATGAGCAAAATCCAACACTGTTCTTGGAGCTCTGCCTAATACTTTTTGAACATCTTCAGAAACTCTTTCGGTTGCTCCACCAGCTTTTTGGTAGGCCATTAAAGCTAATAGTGAGTCGATTGATTTTTCGGGAATCCCTTGTTTTACCATCCTGAACCGCATCTCATCCATAGATAATGACTTATAAACAATCGTTCTTCCTGTTGCCTTGCTTATAGCTTCTGCTAAACTTTGGTAACCTATTGCCTCGCCACCGGTTAACACATAGCGTTGACCTGAATGCTTTTCAGGATGCAATAAGGCCTCAGCAGCCACCGCAGCAATATCGCGAGCATCAATGAACGGAACTTTTCCTTCTCCAATTGCTGAATAGATTGCATTATCTTCTCGTACTGTTTTGGCTTCTTCTCCTAACCAATTTTGCATAAACACATGAGGGCGTAATATTGTCCAACTCATCGTTGAATTTTCCAAAGCCTGTTCAGCTTCCCAATGCTCCAATGCCAATCCCGATTTGGTACGTGGGCTTGCACCTAAAGCAGATAGTTTTACAACATGTTTTACACCCAATCGTTCAGCAGCTTTGATGATGTCGATTTGTATTTTACCAAAACCAGCACGATTTCCAGTTAGTAAAAACAATTTATCGGAACCTGCCAAGACGCTTTCCAACAGCTTTTCATCGTTCACATCTGCCTGCATCCAGACAACACCCGGAATTTCTCGAACTCGGTTGATGTTTCGCATTACTGCCCGAACAGGAACTCCAGAATTGGAAAGAATATTTGTAAGTTCAGCTCCAATATTACCTGTGCTTCCAATAACTGTAATGATTTGATTTGCCATAAATTTTTGTTTTGTTTTGATTTGAATGAAGATTCAATCAGGGATAAATTCTTTATAATTTATCCCTGATTATTTTGCTTGACAACTGATGTATGAATCATTTTTTATTTTGCCGGTTGATGAGTAAACTCAACAAATCCAATTTTATTTCATCACTTACCACAGCTCCACCTGTTTCAATTAAATCATTATATGTCATACCGTAGTCTTTTCTGTTCAGCTTTCCGGAGATTGAAAATCCGGCTCGTCTTAACCCATACGGATCGGTAACAATGCCACCAAATTCTACCGCTAATTCAATCGGTTTAGTTACATCCCTGATGGTCATATCACCTTTTAATACATAGTCTGTTTCATTTTTCTTTTCTATTGCTGTAGATTTGAAAGTAAGATTGGGGAACTGTTCAGATTTGAAAAAACTTTCAG
>JACFNJ010000138.1:629-6859 GCA_019454865.1 Bacteroidia bacterium | reverse complement strand
CTTATGACCAAAGTGTTGTAGGTATTTCCAATAAAATGGCAGAAAGTTTTGATGGTAAAATTTGGCCCAATCCTGCAAATGATTTTTTTACATTGCAGTTAAATAATGACAACTTATTAAATGCAAAGATTGACATTGTAAATGCATTAGGAAAGACGGTTTCAACCGTTGAAATAAATGAAAATACAAAATCAATAGTAATAGATACAAAACAACTCAATTCGGGAATTTATCATATTCTTATTCAAACAGAAAACAAAAAATACGCAACAAAATTTCTTAAAAAGTAAATGCTTTATACATTTGCTCACTAAAAAATTTTAACACCTAACAATAAGAAATGAAAAATATCACAGTAATTGGCTCGGGCACTATGGGTAATGGAATAGCACATGTATTTGCTCAAAACAACTATTCCGTTAATTTAGTTGATGTAAACGAAACAGCTCTGAAAAAGGCATTAGCAACTATTGAAAAAAACTTAGACCGCCAAGTATCTAAAGGAACAATTTCGCAAGAAGAAAAAACTAACACACTAAACAATATTACTACCTATACTAGTATAAAAGATGGCGCAGCAAATGCTGATTTAGTAGTAGAAGCAGCAACTGAAAACATGGCAATAAAACTGGATATCTTCCGCCAGTTGGATGAAGTTGCTCCGGCTGATTGTATTCTTGCATCAAACACTTCTTCAATTTCAATTACAAAAATTGCATCAGTAACTAAACGTGCAGATAAAGTAATCGGGATGCACTTTATGAATCCGGTGCCAATGATGAAATTAGTAGAAGTAATTAATGGTTATAAAACTTCAAAAGAAGTAACGGAAACAATTTTAACTCTATCCAAAAACATCGGAAAAATACCAGCAGAGAGCAATGATTACCCTGGATTTATTGCTAACAGAATATTATTACCAATGATTAATGAAGCTATATCCAGCCTACATGAAGGAGTAGGTGGTGTAGAAGAAATTGATACGGTTATGAAATTAGGTATGGCTCATCCTATGGGACCATTGCAATTAGCAGATTTTATCGGTTTAGATGTTTGCCTTGCTATTTTAAATGTATTACATGATGGATTTGGAAATCCAAAATATGCACCTTGCCCGCTTTTAGTAAATATGGTAACAGCAGGAAACCTTGGTGTAAAAACCGGTGAAGGCTTTTATGTGTACACACCTGGCAGCAAAGAGTTAATTGTATCTCCTCAATTTGCCAAACCACAAAACGAACTTATTAATTATTAATTTTCACAACTCATGAAATTATAGGGAGTTCATCGTATCTCTCTATAATTTCATTCAATACAAGTTTTACATCATCTACAGTTGGTGATAAAACTAAACGTGTTCTAAACTCTTTAAAATTAGGTATTCCTTTAAAATAATGCGAGTAATGTGTGCGCATTTCTAAAACTCCAACTATAGGTCCTTTCCAACGAATACTAAAATCCAAATGCTTTGTAACTACAGCTACTCTTTCGGCAATAGTAGGTGCTGTACTTAATACTCCGGTTTGTATATACTGCTTTATTTCATTAAATATCCAAGGATATCCAATTGCAGCACGACCAATCATTATACCATCAACACCATATTTATTTTTATACAAAGCAGCTTTCTCTGCTGAGTCAATATCGCCATTGCCAAATATTGGAATTTTTATTCGTGGGTTGTTTTTAACTTTAGCTATTAAAGTCCAATCCGCTTCACCTTTGTATAACTGAGCACGGGTTCTACCATGTATTGATAATGCTTGTATTCCAACATCAAATAATCGTTCGGCTACTTCTTCAATATTTTTACTGTTATCATCCCATCCTAACCGCGTTTTTACTGTTACCGGCAATTTTGTAGATTTTACAACTCTATCCGTAATTTTTACCATTTGAGGTAAGTCTTTTAAAATACCGGCTCCTGCCCCTTTGCAAACTACTTTTTTAACAGGGCAACCAAAATTTATGTCTAACAAATCGGGGTTAGTTGCATCAACTATTTTAGCTGCCATCTCCATCGAATCTTCATCACCACCAAAAATTTGAATTCCAATTGGCTTTTCGTAATCAAAAATATCTAACTTCTTTTTACTTTTTATTGCATCTCTAATTAATCCCTCACTGCTTATAAACTCAGTGTACATCAGGTCTGCTCCATTATCTTTGCACACAGCCCTAAAAGGAGGGTCGCTAACATCTTCCATAGGTGCAAGTAATAAAGGGAATTCGCCTAATTCTATGTTTCCTATCTTAACCATACTATATTTGCAGCGCAAAAATAACTAAATGAACGAAAAGAACTCTTTCTGGAAAATTCCTATTGTATTTTTTATAACACGACTTTTTATACTAGGTGGTATGGTTTTGATTTTTGGTAGTGTTGCATACTCAATTGCTGTACTTACTATACCCACATTATTTAATTTGGATATAAATACTAATCCTACTTTACTTTCTCAATTTAATAACCCAACAGTAATATATGCACTTAAATACATTCAGGTGTGTTCAAGTATTGGTATGTTTATACTGCCTGCATGGCATTTCGGTAAGGCACTAAATAAAATTCCACAAAATTATTTATCCTTAAACAAAGCACCTGATTATAAAGAAGCAATTACAGCATCTGCCGCACTACTAATTTATTTACCTTTTATTGCCTGGTTAGCTTATGCTAACGAAAAAATACAAATGCCTCCAATGTTTCAACAATGGGAAGCCGCATTAAAAGCTACGGAAGAGCTTACAGGTAAATTAACGCAAACATTTCTGAAAGCTGAAAACCTAAGAGACTTAGGAGTAAATTTATTTGTAATAGCAATATTGCCGGCAATAAGCGAAGAATTATTTTTCAGAGGTGCATTGCAAAATTTTATAAAGTTAGTTTCTAAAAACAAACATCTTGCGGTATGGATAACAGCAGTTGTTTTTAGTGCTATTCATGGTCAATTTTACGGATTTATTCCACGCCTCATACTTGGTGCTGTGTTGGGTTATGTTTATGTTTATAGTGGTTCAATCTGGATACCAATAATTATGCACTTTGTAAACAATGGCTTTGCTGTGGTATGTTCGTACACACCATTTAAAGAAAAGCTCCCCTTGTTTTTACAAGATGGCTATGTATTTGAAGAATGGTATATAAATACCGGAAGTGCAATACTTGGTTCGCTTTTAATTTTTGTAATTTATTTACTTTCGCGTAAACGCATTTTATATAATGGCGAATGATTTTTCAAAAATCTGCGACACAAATAATTTAATAGAAGCTGAATTAATTAAACAACTCCTATTTGAAAACGGCATTGATGCTACTGTATTAAATAAAAGAGACAGCAGCTATCAGGCTTTTGGTGTAATTGAAATATATTGCCACACCAATCAACTATTACAAGCTATACAGTTAATAAAAAACAATTCAATTAATGAAGAATAATTTCACGCAAAGAAGTATTACCGGAACTCTTTTTGTAGCCACGGTTACAGCAGCTACATTGTTTCATGAATTTAGCTTTTTCGCATTGCTTTTTGTAATCAATTTCATGTGTTTGCTTGAATTTTATGAATTGGTATTACCCGATAAAAGCTGGATAGAAAAATATTTAGGCATAATATGTGGCAGCATTATTTTCATCATGTTTGCAATGATATTTTCAGCTGATTTATCCCTTGCTTGGTATTATAACCTTATACCCATTTTTCTACTTATGTTTATTATCAAGTTGTTTGAAAAATCACACAATGAATTTTCAACGCTTGCATTTCAAATATTAGGAATATTATACATAACAATGCCTTTGGTATTATTAACTAAAATGGGATTTTTCAATCAATTAAATTACAGTTATGGCTTACCTATGGGATTTTTTATACTATTATGGACAAGTGATACCGGTGCTTATTTAGCCGGAAAAACTTTTGGCAAAACAAAACTCTTTGAACGGATATCACCTAAAAAAACATGGGAAGGTAGTATTGGTGGAGTAATATTAAGTTTATTGGTTGCATTTGGTATATCTAAATTCTTAAATTTTGATGATGCAACAACAAAAGATTGGATGGTAATAGGTGTATTGGTAGTTATATTCGGCACTTTAGGAGATTTATTTGAATCGTTGCTAAAAAGAAATTTAAACATAAAAGATAGCGGAAATATTTTACCTGGTCATGGTGGTGTGCTTGACCGCTTTGATGGATTATTTTTATCTGTACCAGCCGTGTATTTTTATCTGCTATTAACAAACTAATTTATTTAACAACTTCATGAAATTATTTAAAGTATATTTAATTGTATTTCTAATTGTATTTTTATTCTTTGGCATTTCCCGATTTTTTCCGCACACCTATTATGTAGAAAGAAGCATTGTTATAAACAAACCCGTTGAAACAACTTTTGCATTCTTAAGCAACTACCACAACTGGGAAAAATGGAGTTTATGGGATAAAAATATTGACAGTACACTAATTTTTTTTTACAACAAAAAACAAGATACCCTTGGAGCAAGGCAATATTTTAATGGCGACTTACTTGGAAAAGGTTATTTTGAAACAACACTTTTCAAAAGAAATGAAGTAATTCAATTTAAACTTAGTGTGAATAGAGATGAACGTACTGCTGCCGGTACATTTTCATTTATAGCAAACGAAAATAACACCACCGAACTACATTGGATTGATAGTGGCGATGTAGGAAATAATCCGCTTAAACGATACATGATTCCGTATGTTACTAAAAATACTTCCGTAACATTAGACCAAGGATTAGAAAGAATAAAAAACGAAGTTGAAAAACTTCCTTAAAAAGTTTATTTGTTATTTCGGTAAATATCGTTCTTCTATAATTTTAATGTGATGCATTTCGTGGGTTGCAATAAAATATGCTAATGCTGCAGGTGTAACTGTTTTACTATTTGCACTACCTTTTTCAAGCAATGCAGTCTCTGAAAAACTTTTAAACAACTCAATGGTGCTTGCACGAAGTAAACTATACTCTCTTACCATATCCATCAAATTACGGTTAGCTACACCACTTGTTTCAACAAAAATATTTTCATCAAACCCATTAATATTTTCTTTATCGCAACGTGCAATACGCAATGCACGATAAGCCAATATGCGCTCAGTATCTAATAAGTGTTGTAGTATTTCAAACATATTCCATTTGCCTTCAGCATAACGATAATTTAACGTTTCGCCATCAACAGAAGTATATAAGTCAATAGTATCTAAATTACTTTTGGTAAGCACGTCAATTATATCAGCATCTTTTGCTATCAAACTAAAGTAACTTTCATAATAACTTGGGTATTCGCCACTAAGCGGCATTGCTATTTTTTTCATATTACTACAAAGATAATTTAAAGTACATAAACATCTAATTAACTAAAATGCCCTACTTATGCCAACTATCCAACGATAACCCACAAATTGTCCATCAACAAATGGTGTATGATTAATAACCAATGGAAAATCCAAACGTAATGTTAATGGTTTTACTTCATCCAATACACCCCAACGTTTTATTGTAAGAGCAGTACCAATACCTCCATTAAAAAGCAAGTTTGTTGTTACCGTTTGATTACTTGTTAATCCAACAACTTCACCTGTTTTAAACTGATGTTGCAGTACTCCGGCATCGCCAAACAAATACACATCTAAGTGGAAATATTTTTTCAATTTAGCTGGCTCAAATTTCACTAATCTATCCAACTCCAATTCAGCATTAATACTTGCACCACTACTTCCTGCATACGTAAAATACTTAATACCATTATTGTTTGTAGGCAATAAGTAACCGGCATAACCTCTAATATTCAAACCTCCTCCGGCATGCAAATGATTAACATTTACACCATAACCCAACCATGCAGATGGAACAACCATTTGTGAACGCAAAAATTTGTCGTCCATTAACTGCTCATTATTTGCACCGGCAGTATAAAGTTTACTTTCAGGTGCTATGTTTGCACCATGCATGTATTGTAAAAATGTTCGTGTGCGTAAATCAAACTTTCCAAATGAAACATTGTTATACGCAGTTAAATGTAACGCTGCATAATCATAATCACTTCCTAATGTAGTACTCTTTAAGCCTAATACTACTTGCCCATTTCCTTGTTTAAATACATAATTCCGGGTATATTCCAAGTTAATGGTATTGTTATATTGGTTACTATTCCATGCTGCCGAGTAAAGCAAATATTGCAAGTCGGATGGACTATATCGGT
>JACFNJ010000138.1:0-619 GCA_019454865.1 Bacteroidia bacterium | reverse complement strand
TACTTTTGAAATATGCACTTAGTCCGTTTCTCCCAATTGTTTTATTCACTCCCAATTTATGCATCCATAAACCATCCAAGTACCGAGACTGAATTGAGTAGTTAAAATTAGTTGGGAAATTATTAGTATAACTAAAACTGTAATGTATAGGCTGTGGTGTAAACGAACGAAACGATTGTGTTTGCCCAATAGTTGTATTGTACCAAATAGTTGCATGAAACAGGTGTTTGTAATTCATGTAGTTTCCATTAAAATGCAACCCTGCCTTAATACCATCAAGTTGGTTATACCAAATGTCAGGACGCCATTTTGCTAAATAATATCTTCGGTTTGGTGTACTTCGTATTTGAGAGTCAAAGGCTAATTTGAATGGGAATTTCGAGCTGTTGTTTAATTGATTTACATCTGCCAAACGGTATGTTGTATCAATTGATATTTTTTCCATACCATCCGGACAATAAATTTTTACAGTATATTTTTTATTTAATACTCCCCAGCCTCTCCATGTATTCTCAGCATACTGTTGTTTGTTTTTATCTTTTAAGAAATATGTATTACTAATTGTGTTGGTATAAATTTTTCCATTTTTCGAATATGCCATTAAATCTATTGGCATTTG
>JACFNJ010000137.1 GCA_019454865.1 Bacteroidia bacterium | reverse complement strand
ATAGGCTACTTCATTTGTAAATGCATAGTTAGTATATTTTTCCAATTTTCTCAAGTTATACTTTTTTTAGCTTTAACTTGGTTTGAATTCTTTCTATCTGCATTATTAGAAGTTAAATTTATTTAAGAGAATAAATAAATCAATCAATACTTAATTCATTAAGCAAATTTTATTGTACTTGTATTGAAAAATATTCTTGTATTTTCGCTACCAAACAAATTTTTGCTATGAAGAAAATATCTTTACTTTTATGTATTCTAATTGGTGGCACAATCCTTACATCACATACTGTTTCTAATCCGGATGAAGACATGTTCCCATTATCCGAATTAAAAAATATTAATGTTAAAAAAGCCGGTTTGAAAATAAAACCGGAAGAATTATACAACCCTAACGGTACAAGTTTAATTGATGCAATAGTACGAGTAGGAGGGTGTACAGGTTCGTTTTTAAGTAACGATGGGTTGATTATTACTAATCATCATTGTGCTTTTAGTTTTGTACAAGCAATTAGCAATGTTCAGAAAGATTATATTAAATACGGTTTTTTGGCACAAAGTAAAGAACAAGAAGTTCCGGCTAAAGGATTGGTTTGTAAAATTACTAATTCGTATAAAGATGTTTCAAGTGATGTATTAGCAGGAACTGCAAATTTATCGTCTGTAGATAGATTGAAAAAAATTGCTGAAAACATTAAAGCAATAACAAAAAAAGAGAATGAGTTAAACCCAACTTTGGAATGTGAAATTTCGGAAATGTTTACCGGAAAAACTTATGTATTGTTTCGTTATAAATTACTAAAAGATGTTCGCTTGGTATATGTTCCACCTACAAGTATTGGTGCTTATGGTGGCGAAATAGATAATTGGGAGTGGCCACGCCACAGTGGCGATTTTGCATTTTTGCGCGCTTATGTTGCACCTGATGGATCAGCATCCGAGTATAATGAAAAGAATATTCCATACAAGCCTGTAAAGTTTTTAACAGTTAATCCATCCGGTGTAAATGAGAATGATTTTGTTTTTATTTTGGGTTATCCGGGTAGAACATATCGCCACCAACCAGCCGGATTTTTTGAGTACCATGAAAAGTATCTGTTAAGTTATATCAGCAATTTATTTGATTGGCGAATTCAACAAATGGAAAATCTTGGAAAAAAAGATTATTCATTAAGCATAAAATATGCAGCAAAAATTAAGAGTTTAGCTAATACTGCTAAAAATTTTAAAGGCAAATTACAAGGATTTAGAAGATCAGATTTGACAAAACAAAAAAGGTCTGATGAAAATCAGTTGAATCAATTTATACAAGCCAATGCCGAATTGAAAGAAAAATACGGAAATGTGATTTCTTCAATTGATAATATATACAGCCAAATGATGCAGATTGCATCAAAAAACATGTGGTTGGATCAGGTATATCAGGTGTGTCCTCAGGTATTTGCTGCCGCTACTTTAATGCCTTATAGTATTGCTTACCAAAAATTAAAAACAAGTGCCGAAAAAGAGAAGTTTATTAAAGATGAGCATGAGGCAATTAAGAAAGCAATGGCAAAACCAATGGGAATGTACGATACCAATTTGGATAAATCAGCTTTTGTAAAAATGATGAGTGATGGGGCAGCACTGCAAGGGAAAAATGAAATTCCGGCTATTCGTAATTTGTTTAACGGTAATACATCAATTGAAAATATTGAGAAAGTAACCAATGAAATTTTCACAAAAAGCGGATGGGGTGATGCCAAAAAAATGGAAGAACTTTTGTCCGGTGATTTGGCAAAACTATTAAGTATAAATGATGAGTTTGCTATACTTGGCGAAGCAATTCAAGATGCTTATTCAAAACATACTTTTGAAACTCAAGTTCGTAATGGTGAACTAAGCCGTTTAATGGCAAGCTATGTTGAAGCAAAACAGCTTTGGAAGAAGAGTTCATTTATACCGGATGCAAATGCTACACTTCGTTTTACTTATGGCTATATTAAAGGCTACTCACCTAATGATGGTGTATATGCCAAGCCATTTACAACTTTGCGTGGTGTGATAGAAAAAAGTGATACAATGGAATTTCAATTGTTAGATGTTATTCGGGAGTTATATGCAGCAAAAGATATTGCCCCGTATGCACATCCTACATTGAATGACTTACCTATTGATTTGCTTTATAATTTAGATACCACAGGTGGTAATAGTGGAAGTCCGGTAATGAATGCTAAGGGACAACTTATTGGAGTTAATTTTGATAGGGCCTTTACGGCTACAATTAATGATTATGCTTGGAATGAATCGTACAGCAGAAGCGTGGGTGTTGATATTCGCTATGTGTTATGGGTTTTGCAAAAAGTAGCCAAGGCAAATCATATTGTAAATGAGCTTTCGCTTGCTAAGTAATTTTGTATTTTTAAAAACATTTATACTTGAAAGGTGGTACAAAGGATTGGCATTAACTTTTTCGGATACCACCTTTTGATACTGCTTTAGTAGTCCATGGTTCATCCGGCCACGCATGTTTTGGATATTTGCGTTGCAATTCTTTTTTTACTTCGTAATATGTGTTATTCCAAAAACTATGCAAATCAGTACTAATTTGTACAAGTTTAAAACCGGGTGATAGCAAGTGCATAACCACATGTTGTTTATTGTTGTTTATTTTGGGAGTTTCTGCAAGTCCAAATACTTCCTGTAATCTTACTGCAAGTATCGGTGCTTCGCCTGATGCTGTGTATTGTAATGTAATATGCGAGCCACTTGGCACAATAATTTTTTCAGGGGCTAATTCATCTAATTGCTTTTGCATTTTCCAATCTAATGAAGCTTTTAATGCATCATACAAATCAATGCGTTTTAAATCATCTATTCGTTTTACAGAAGTTGTAAATGGACCTAACCACAAAGCTGCTTTTTGTAATAATGTTGGTGTACTTACATCTTGCCAATATTGTTCGGGGTTCCATTTTTTTAAACTTAATATCCGAGCCTGAAGTTGTAAAAACTTATCATCAAAGTTTAATAAATTTTCGCCTTCATTTTGTATGGCTTGTATAATAGCAGATTGAATGAGTTTTTCATCCGGATTATTAATGGGTGTAGATTTTAGTACAATATTCCCAATTCGTAATTCATTAGTGGCAATAATTCCTCCTTTGTATGAATCCCATTTTATTGTTTGTTTTTCTTTAACCATAGGCAAAAGGTCTTTTGGGTTTAAAGGTGCTGCCATAAATATTTTACCCAATCCGTCTCTGGCATCAATATGTGCAACTGCAAGCCATGCTTCATTTGCTAAATCATCACGATGCCCTGCAACTGCAATTCTGCCATTTGCTAATTGAAATTGCGCATTATTTCCGGTACGTGCACATGCAATTCGTTCAGGATATGCATAGGCTAACAGTATTCCTGTTTTATACGCATCAAATTTTTCATTATCTACTTCTGCATTCAGCATTTTTCGGTATTGAGCAGCTATTTTTTCAATACGCGCAATTCTATTTCCCATTTTGCCAATTGCTCTGTTTCTTCGCAATAATTCAATTCGTAAGTTAATATCAATACCGGAATCTTTTGGAAGTGGGTCGCGCTCTTCAAGTATTGCAGCCAGGTCGCAGCCTAATGCTTCTTCGTTATCTTCTTTTGCTTTTAATAATAAATGAGCAATACGCGGATGACATGGCAGTTGATGTAGTGCTTTTCCTTGCTCTGTAATTTTATCATCTTCTATGGCTTGTAATTGGGCAAGAGTATCTAATGCCATATTTATCGATGATTTTGGTGGAGGTGTGAGCCATGTTAAAGTGTAAATATCTTTAATGCCCCAAAGTATTAATTCCAACACTAATCCCGTTAAATCGGCTTCTTCAATCTCAGGCGTTCGGTGCTCTGCTAATCGTGTATGTGTGGCTTTAGTCCACATTCGATAGCAAACACCTTCACTAAGTCTGCCGGCTCTTCCTGCTCGCTGGTCAGCTGAATCTTTACTCACAGGTACTGTTTCTAATCGGGATAAACCTGTTTTTGCATCAAATTTCGATACTCTACTCATCCCGCAATCAACTACTACTTTAATGTTTTCAATTGTAAGGCTTGTTTCTGCAATTGAAGTTGCAAATACAATTTTTCGTTTACCTTGCTTGTTGGGATAGATTGCAGCCATTTGCGCATTAACTGCTAACATACCATACAATGGATGAATACAAACGGATTTAACTTCTTTCTCTAATATCTCACTTGTTTTTTTTATTTCTGCTTCACCCGGAAGAAACACCAAAATATCTCCTTTATTTTCATAAAGTGCCTGCATTACTATACGAGCTGTTAATTCCGGTAAAAGCATTTTGTCAGCTTCGCCAGTGTATTTAATTTCTACCGGATATTGCTTACCCAAACTTGTTACAACGGGTGCATTTAATAAAGTTGAAAGTTGCATTGTATTAAGCGTAGCTGACATTACAATTAATCGCAAATCAGGACGTAATATTTGTTGCGCCTCTCTACATAATGCAAGCGCCAAATCAGCATGAATACTTCGTTCGTGAAACTCATCGAAAAATACAGCTCCTACATCCTCTAAAGCATTATCGTGTTGCAACATTCGTGTTAATATTCCTTCTGTTACTACTTCTATACGTGTTGCATTGCTGATTTTTTGTTCAAACCGAATTCTGTAACCAATTGTTTCTCCAACTTCTTCTCCCAATAAACTTGCCATTCGTATTGCTATTGTTTTAGCTGCAAGTCTTCGCGGTTCAAGCAATATTATTTTTTTATTTTTCAACCAAGGCTCGTTTATTAAAGCTATTGGAAGCAATGTGCTTTTTCCGGCTCCGGGTGGTGCATTTATTATTAATGTAGTGTGATTTATTAGTTGTTGCTGAATTTCAGTTATGCTATCAACTATGGGTAAATCTGTTTGAGGTAGTGGTATAAACATTCGTTGGCAAAAATAGAAACTAATTCACTCAAAATTGTAAATTGCATATTCAATTAAAATTATGCAACGAATATTTTACATAACATTTATTCTTATCGGAATGGTAGGAAACTTAATGGCTCAGTACCCAAAACTAAGTGCCGGCACTCTTGCTGCATTGTATAATAAAAATACAAATCAAGCAGTAAGAAGTAAAACAGGTAATACTATTTATTACAACGGAATGATAAAAGTAAATAATGCATTTGATGGGAACATTTTAAAGAAAAATGGAATTATAGTAGGAACAAAAGCAGGAAATATTTGGACAGTAAGAATACCCGAGCAGGCTTTATTGAGTTTATCTAAACTGCAAAACATATCCGCAATTGAGTTGGATGAACCGATGGTGCAAAATATGGATATGGCTCGAAAATATTCGGGAGTAGATTCTGTACACCAAGCTATAAATTTACCTGCAACATACACTGGAAAAGGCGTTGTAGTTGGTATTATTGATGCCGGATTTGATTACATTCATCCTGCATTTTACGATACTACAGGCACACAAATTCGAGTAAAACGTGTATGGGAGCAACACAAACCGGGTACACCACCATCTGGTTTTACCTATGGAAGTGAATTGAAAACTTTCAATGAATTTGAAGCCGCACAAACAGATGTTGCCGATGGCTCACATGCTACACATGTTGGCGGCATTGCAGCGGGCTCGGGTGTTGGTAGTACGGATAATACTTATCGAGGCATTGCTTACGAGTCGGATTTGGTTTTTGTTGCAATTCGGCCTGAGCAATCGGAATGGCGCACAGCTGGTATGAGTACAGTTGTTGATGCCGTAAATTATATTTATACGTATGCTGCTTCGGTTCAAAAACCTGCAGTAATAAATTTAAGCTGGGGCAGCACTATGGGGCCGTGTGATGGAAGTGGTTTATTTGCTCAAGCTGTTGATAATATTACCGGTTCGGGTAAAATATTTGTTATCTCAGCAGGAAATAATGGCGATAATAAAGTGCATTTAACTAAGGCTAATCCAAGTGATACACTTGTGCATTCTTTTGTTAATTTACCTAATGTAGATAGTGAAAAACGAACCTGGATTGATATATGGGGGCGTTCAGATACTGTGGTATGTGCACAGCTTAGTTTGTATGGTGCAGGTATAAGAACTGACGAAACTGTAATGTACTGCTCATCCGACACAATTCCAGTACATAATGGTTACCTTATTGGCACAGATGACGATACCTTATATTTTGATGTTATTGCATCGGTTGAAGCAAATGGTAAATCACGAGTTATTTTTGATGTTTTCAGTAAATCATCCAACTCACTTTGTGTGAGTATTGGCTCAAAAGGTGCATTTCATGCACGTCTTGGATATCCTAAAGTATATATTGGATACTATGGTTCGTTTGCTAAAAATGGAATATCGTGGGCTACTGATGGTAACTCAGAATATACTATTGGTGAAATGGCAAGTACGCGCTCAGCAATTACTGTTGGCGCATTTGTATCTAAAGTTAGTTTTAAAAATCTTGCAGGTGCTACACAAAGCTACTCCGGTTATACAAGTTTTGGGAAATTAGCTCCGTTTTCAAGCCACGGTCCTACCGGTGATGAAAGAATTAAACCCGATATTGCTGCTCCCGGAATGACATTGGCTTCTGCAGTAAATTCTTTTGATGTTGGTTATTTACCTAATGGCTCTAATTATTCATCCAGTGTAACAAAATATACTTCACCTATAAATAATCGGGATTACTACTATGCACATGCAAGTGGTACATCCATGTCATCACCCGTTGTTAGTGGTATTGTAGCTTTAATGCTACAAATCAATCCTTTTCTTACACCCGACTCAGTAAAATATTATTTAAATCTAACTGCAACAAAAGATACACATACCGGTGCAATTCCTAATAAAAATTTATGGGGTGGAGGTAAAGTAAATGCTTATCGTGCAATTCAGCAT
>JACFNJ010000136.1 GCA_019454865.1 Bacteroidia bacterium | reverse complement strand
CATACGGATAATTGATTAATTGATAAACACCACCGGTATATTGAATTGCATAATCATTTGCAAAGCTAAAGTATTTCATGGATGGCTTACTTACTTCATTCAATATTATAGACATAATTTGCAGTTGGTCAGTAGTTTTTTCTATCGTTTTAAATTTACTTTCATTAGGATTGTATATTAATAATGGCACAGCATACCGCCCTTGCATAGTTTGATAATAAGGTTCGATATTTTCACTACTATGATCGGAGGTAAGGATAAAAACCGTGTTTGCAAACCAAGGCTGTTTTTTTGCTTTCTCAAAAAATTGTTGCAAAGCAAAATCAACATATTCAATTGTTGCATGAATAGGAAGACTACCACCTTTAAATTTATCTTTTACAGTAACAGGTAATGTATAAGGATGATGTGAGGACAAAGTAAAAACGGTGCTCATAAATGGCTCTTTTTTCGTATTCAATTCGTTTGCCCAGTATTGTAAATAGGGTTCATCCGGTATTCCCCAATTGCCATCAAAATCTTCTTGTTTTGGGTACTCGTTTAGTCCATAATATTTCCCAAACTCTGTTTGTGCAACAAACTTATCAAAATTCATTGTTCCATTTTTACCTCCATGATAAAAACTACAATCATAACCTTGCTTTGTAAGATAGTACCCTAAACTATGGAGTGTATTTGTTTGATAAAAACTATTAATATAATCACCCGACATCCAACTTGGCATTGCACTAATAATAGCAGGAATTCCTTCAATACTTCGTTTACTGTTTGCATACGCATTTGTATATACAGTGCTTACTTGCATTAACGAATCAATAAAAGGTGTAAACCCTTTTTTATTATTATATCCGCTCACATATTCTTTACCAAGGCTTTCAACAATAATCAACACAACGTTTTTTCCAATATTAGTTGAGTTATTATCCGTAATGTGTTGAGTTAAATTCAATGCGTTTATAACATTGCTTGAGTAATATTTTTTTTCTTCCAATCCGGATTGATCTAAAGACAAAAAAATTGCAAACGGAGTATTAACTGTTAAAGGTGTAAGTATAGGATTTACATAGGTTGCAGCATCCATAGTATTTAGAGGTTTTAAACCAAAACTACCTCTTGCACCAAAAAATGTAAGAACACACACAACAATAAAAACAAGTGTTTCAATTAACATATTTGGTTTCTTTTTACCCTCACCTTTATTTGAAAAACTTGGATACAGATACCATGTTAATAATAGTAATGCGATTAATATTACAAATAAATACCAATAACTAAAAACATAAATTAGTAATGATGCATTTTGTGTGCTTTGCATTTTAAACAGTTCTACACCGCTTCTTTTACCAATAAAAGGGAAATATCCAACATCAATTAAATTAAGTAATACAGAGATAAACACACCGCATATAAAAACCCATTTAAGTACATATTGATAGTGTTTATTACTACGAAAACTGATTGGTAAAACATGCATTAAAATTACAATTCCAAAAATGTAACTAATTGCTGAGGTATCGAATAATAATCCTATCTGAAATGCTTTAAAAAGTTGTTGGCTTGAAATATTAGAAAACGTATTCCAATTAAAAATAAAAAAAATAAAGCGTAGTAAAGTAAAAATTAAATAGACTAATAATAGCCTCTTAAACAAAAAATACAGATGCGGAAACTTTTCTTTCACTAAGCAAATATAGTTGAATAATGGTACAATAAATTTTTGAAAACAACATAAAAAAAGCAGCACCAAAGTGCTGCTTTTATATAGTAAAGTCAAAAAGTGTTATTCGATAGAATCTGGATTTTCTTGGTCTTCTTTATCCTTCATTGCTCTATCTACAATATTATCAATATTACCATTATCAAGGTTAGAATCCGTATCAATACTTGTATTTTCAGTATTATTTAATTCATCATCTGTTGCTTCATCTTCTTCTACAAAATCAATTTTTGCGATTGAAGCAATTGCATCTTTATCATCAATATTAATTAATCGAACACCTTGCGTAACACGACCTAACACACGCAAATCTTTTACACCCAATCGTATTGTTATTCCCTTTTTGGTCATAATCATTATATCGTTGGTATCATCTACTTCTTTAATTGCAATTAACTTACCTGTTTTTTCGGTAATATTCATTGCCATCACACCTTTACCACCACGATTTGTAATACGATAATCTTCAACTTCACTACGTTTTCCTAAACCTTTTTCAGCAACTACCAATACATTAGTTACTTTAGGGTCTTCAATTGCAATCATACCAATTACGGTATCATCTCCTTCAAGTTTAATTGCTCTTACACCGGTTGCTGTTCTACCCATTGGTCTAACTGTACTTTCATTAAAACGAATTGCTTTACCGTTTCTGCTTGCAATAATCATTTCACAGCTTCCATTTGTTAGTCGGGCATCTACCAATAAATCGCCTTCGCGCACATTTATTGCATTTACACCATTAACACGCGGACGTGAATATGCTTCTAATGTTGTTTTCTTTATCGTTCCAAGTTCTGTACACATTACAACATTCATGTTTTCAATGTAATCTTGGTCTGATAATGTTTTCACATTAAGGTATGCCATAACTTTTTCATCACTACCTATATTTACAAGGTTTTGTATTGCTCTACCTTTAGATGTTTTTTCTCCCTCTGGTATTTCCCAAACTTTTAGCCAATAGCATTTTCCTAAATTGGTAAAGAAAAGTAAATAATTATGATTTGTAGCCATTAAAATGTGCTCCACAAAATCTTCATCACGCTTAGCAACACCGCGCGAGCCACGTCCACCACGGTTTTGGGTACGGTATTCACTTAATGCAGTACGTTTTACATAACCTAAATGCGATATTGTAATTACAACTTCGTCATCCGGAATTAAGTCTTCCATACTCATTTCATTTCCGGCATAAATTATTTCTGTTCTGCGATTGTCACCATATTTTTCTTTCATCTCCAACAATTCGTCTTTGATGATTTTCATTCGTAAACTTTCATTAGCCAATACTTCTTCTAAGTGTGTAATTAGCTTCATAAGTTCAGCATATTCTTCTTTTAACTTATCGCGCTCAAGTCCGGTTAATGCTCTTAATCGCATATCTAAAATAGCCTTAGCTTGAATTTCAGATAGCTTAAAGTTTTCTATCAACTGCACTCTTGCTTCATCCGGGCTTGCTGCTTCACGAATTATTTTTATAACAGCATCAAGGTTATCAATAGCAATTAATAATCCCTCTAAAATATGAGCTCTTTTCTTTGCTTCATCCAACTCATATTTTGTTCTTCTTACCACCACTTCATGTCTATGGGCAACATAATGTCTTATTAAATCTTTAAGATTTAACATTTCCGGACGCCCATTAACTAATGCTACATTGTTCACATTAAATGAACTTTGCAAAGCAGTATATTTGTATAATTGATTTAGAATTACATTAGGCACTGCATCACGTTTTAAATCAAAAACAATGCGCATACCTTCTCTATCCGATTCATCCCTTATATCACTAATGCCTTCAATAACCTTTTCATTTACTAATTCTGCTGCACGTTCAATTAGAGATGCTTTATTAACTTGATAAGGAATTTCGTTAACTATAATTTGGTCTTTACCTGTTTTCGAAGTTTCAAAACTAGCTTTTGCACGCATCAAAATTCTTCCTCTTCCTGTTTCAAAAGCATCTTTTACTCCGGCATATCCATATATTATACCACCTGTAGGGAAATCGGGTGCTTTTACAAAACGCATTAAGTCTTGTACACTTATTTCCTTATCATCAATATAGGCTACAATTCCTTCTATAACTTCGGTTAAGTTATGAGGAGGCATATTGGTTGCCATTCCAACAGCAATACCGCTTGCACCATTTATTAATAAATTAGGAACTTTAGCAGGTAATACAGTAGGCTCTTGCAAGCTATCATCAAAATTTGATTTAAAATCAACCGTATTTTTATCAATATCTACTAATAATTCTTCTGCTATTTTCCTAAATCTTGCTTCTGTATATCGCATAGCAGCAGGCATATCACCATCTACCGAACCAAAGTTACCTTGCCCATCAACCAACATATAACGCATACTCCACTCTTGTGCCATTCTAACCATTGCATCATATACCGAGCTGTCGCCATGCGGGTGAAACTTACCCAATACCTCTCCTACGATACGTGCTGATTTTTTATACGGACGATTAGATGCAAGCCCTAACTCAGTCATACCATAAAGTACTCTACGATGAACCGGTTTTAAGCCATCTCTAACATCCGGTAATGCACGTGAAACAATAACAGACATTGAATAATCAATGTACGCGGTTTTCATTTCGTCTTCTATGTTTATCGAAATGATTCTATCTTCAGCCATTTACTATATTTTGTTTTGATTATTTTATTCATACTGTGCAATATCCAGCATGAATTTTTGTGTTTTTAAATACGTGGCAAAATACATCAAATTACGATGCAAAACTTAGTTAAATACCCACACTGAAAAACTGTTTTGTGGATAACCTTTCTACATAAAAAAAGCAGGAAAAATCCTGCTTTTTTTATGTGTTATGAATAGCGTTATTCTTTAATAAATTTAACTACTCGTGAATTATTATCCTGTTTAATTTTTACAAAATAAATTCCCGGTGCTGCATCTAATCCTAACTCAAAACTATAGGTATTTGCCCCTATCGTAGGATTAATTGTTTCAGCTTTAACCAATTTACCAAAAGCATCCACTATCTCAACCAAAATTGGTGCATCACTGCTTGTTTTAAACAATACATTAGCTTGATTTCTGAATGGATTAGGACTAGCACTAAATATTTCAAAAATAGCCTTTCCGTATTCATTTACTGAGGCAACACCACTGTACTCATAATCTCCATTGAAACTATTTTGTTTTAAACGATAGAAGATAATACTTGTTCGTTTTAAAAGATCTGCTGATTGTTCATCAACAAATAAGTAGTCATGGCGTGAGCCACTACTTCCTTTTGCCGAAACAGTTGCTATACTCTCAAAAGTAACACCATCCAATGAGCGCTCTACTTCATAGTTCATTGTATTCATTTCTGAGGCAGTAACCCATGTAACATGACTTAGTCCTTTATTCAACTTAGCATTAAACGATAATAACTTAACCGGTAATGGACTATTCACATCACCAATTCCATATATACCCATAGTACTTACAGAAGATAATGTAAATGTATAAGGATTAGAACCACTAGCACCCGATGGAACTCCGGATACACTGTTCCAAACACCACCAGAATAGCGTCCAATTATTGTTTGTGCTCTATTCATTGATGATTCATCGGAAGCATTCCACTGGAAAGTAATATTAAGCAATGAACCTCCAGACACAGCTTCGTTTATAATAAATGTTTTGTTAACTATGTTTGAAGAAATTGGAATTCCTACTCCTGTTTCCCCAACATAAGAAGGATAAACGTTTTGTAGTACCTTTACTGAAATTTCATCAGCAACGCCAGTATTTGAAATTGACAATGGGGTATATGATGAAGAAGTTCCAACAGGGAATGATTTCGCTGTTAATCCAACATTAGCAATTTTTAAGTTACCAGTTCCATTAGTTACAACATAAGAAGTAGCACTTCCTGAAGAAATAGTGGTTACACTTAGATTATTGTTACCTAATACTAAGTGTCCTAAGGTTAAATCCAATGTTCCTGATACCGATGCATTTCCTGTTAATGTTTTATTACCGGTCCCATTAATTTTCAAATTAGCGTAGGTTATTCCGGCTACATTTTGGCTTCCTGTTCCACTATAGGTTACAGTACCATTAGCAGTATTAAATGTACCATTTACAATTAAATCCTCTTTTATATCAATATTGTTAGTTGTTCCGCTAAAGCCTAAAGTAGCACCTGAATCTATAGTTAAACTTTTTACAACTGCATTTGAAATATTTATTAATGGTGCATTTAAAGTACCTGAAGGAATACGAACATTGGTAGTAGCTGTAGGTACACCACCACACCAGTTAGCAGAAGTATTCCAATTGCTATTAATAACACCTAACCATATACCTGAACCTGAAACTACAATTTCAAACTCACTACTATTTACTGCAGGGCATGAGCCTCCTGAAACAACAGCTCTATATCGTGTTGTCTGAGTTAAAGCAGGTGTTGAGTACGAAGTTGAAGTATTTGTTATGTCTGTCCAAATATTAAATAAAGGAGCATTTGTAGATTGTTGCCACTTAACAATTGTACCTGTATATCCACTTAAAAATAAATTAGTAGTAGAACCAGAGCAAATTGGAGAAGTTCCAGTTAAAGTACCTCCGATAGCAGCAGGGTCAACAGTAATTAAAACTGGAGTTGAGTTAGCTGTACCACAACCAGGACTTGTAACTACCGCTCTAAAATAAGTTGTAGTTAATACTCCGGAAGGAGTGTAGCTGGTTAAACCAGCAGTTCCACTTATGTCTGTAGCGCCTGTAAATGATACATTAGTTGCACTTTGCCATTTGGTTACAGTGCCTACATGTCCGGTTAAGTTTAGTGTACTCACACTTCCTCCGCTACATATTGTTTGGTTTGAACTTACTGAACCACCAACTGCTGCTGGATTTACAGTTACTGTAAATGCTGCTGAGGTATCGTTTCCACAACTGCCTGAGGTAACTACTGCGCGATAACTTGTTGTGGTACTTAATGCGCCCGGATTGTAAGTTGATAATGTATTTACTATATCTACCCATGATCCGGTTGTTTTACTTTGCCATTTCTGTATCGTTCCGGTAGTTCCTCCTAAGGTTAATACACCAGGTGAGTTACCCGAACATACTGCATTGGTGCCGGTTATTGTTCCTGCCACCGGTGATGGATCTACAGTTATTTTTGCTGAGGATGAATTTGCTGATGCGCACGTTCCGCTTTTTACTACTGCACGATAGAAAGTTGTTGTTACTACTCCTGTTGGTGTGTAGCTGGTTAACCCTGCTGTTAATGGTATATCTGTTGCACCTGTAAAGCTTACATTATTTGCACTTTGCCATTTCTCTACTGTGCCTGTTTGTCCGCTTAAGGTTAATGCTGTTACTGTGCCTCCACTACATATTGTTTGGTCGGCACTTACTGTACCTCCAACAGATGATGGAGTTACTGTTACTGTAAATGCTGCTGAGGTATCTGCTACACAACTGCCTGAGGTAACTACTGCGCGATAACTTGTTGTGGTACTTAATGCGCC
>JACFNJ010000135.1:4757-7272 GCA_019454865.1 Bacteroidia bacterium | reverse complement strand
TTAATAAAGCAATTAGAACAACAATTAGCATTAAGTGCTTAAACCGAACTCAGGTTACCAATAACCTTTACCCCGTTTTGAGATGAATATATATAAATTTAATTCTATAAAAGTCTTTCTTTTCATTTGTCTCTTTGCTGTTGGATACACATCAAATGCACAGATTTTAGAGGAAGATGAATTGAGTAATTACCAAGGGCTTTTTGAAGAGGACACCTATAGTGAAAAAAAGTATAAAAGAACTTATACAGAAGAAGAATTGTATAATGGCAGATACAGAAATAAAAGTTACAGCCAATCCAATGGTTATTCTTCTAATTCAGTTTTTGGATGGGGCAATATTTCTAAGAAAAAAGAAAGCAATAGTTCAAAATACGATGTTCAAGTACCTGATGAAAAACCAATTAAAAAGAAGTTTAACCGATTAGAAGGAACTGAAGGTGGCATTGGAAACAACGAAGATAATGATGTAACTACTGCCTTAGATAATATAAAAAGTTATATTTTTCCTGACAAAGAAAAACATCGTCCTGCTGACGAAGACCCATTTATTAAAGGTCCGCCAGAACCACCATTAGACCCTGAATTACCAATAGATTCTGCTGTAGTGTTTTTATTTATTGGAGGATTACTTATTGGTTACTTTAAATTTAAAGCAACATACAAAACACAGGCTACTAAGGCTTAATTGCATTTACTGTTTCTTCAACCGAATATAAAGGTAATCCGCAGGTGTAATCTTTACATACATAAATTTTCAATTCGTTTGCACTTGTTTTTTCTTTTAGAAGTGGTAGCATAGTATCGGGTTGCGCATGAAAAACCATAGCATTTGGAGTGTAAATTGAAGATATATTACTGTAACATTCGTTTGTGTTTTTTCCACTAATTACAACCTGATTAAATCCATAATTTATCCAATTTATAAGTTGTATCCAGTTGCTGTATGCTGAAGGATGTTTTGCAATTTTAGGCTGTAGTTTTCCTACCATTCTCTTTACAATTTTGTGGTACTCCGCATTATCAAAAACAAAACCCAATATCCATAACGATTTAGCAAATACCGAATTTGAAGACGGAATAACATCATCGTTTAAATCAATTTTAGTACTTATTAATTGTGAATCTTGCAATGCACGATAAACAAAGAACTCATCAGAAGTGCTAAAAAACTTTTGAATAGATGTATCCATTTGCTGTTTAGCAATTATTAAGTATTGTTCATTTCCGCTGGCCTCATACAATTTTATGGCTGATTCAATAAAAAATGCATAGTCATCGGCAAAAGCATTAATGGATGCTTTGTCATTTTTAAAAATTCGCTTCAATCCAATTTCATCCAAAACTTTTGTTTGCAAAAATTCAAATAACCGAACAGCATCATCTAAATAACTTCTCTCTTGCAGTGCTTTATATGCATCAACCAAGGCTTTTATCATCAAGGCATTCCATGCTGTTATCATTTTATCATCCAACCCCGGAGCAATTCTTTTTTGTCTTTCCTTTAATAAAATTTGTTTAGCATGATTCAATTTATCGGATAATTCCAATTCCGATATTTTCATCAATTTAGCAATATCTTTTAAGCTTCGGGTTTGGTACAAAATATTTGCTTCGTGCTCCCAGTTACCATATTTATCAACGGTATAAAATAAGCTAAACAATGCCTCATCATTACCCAATAATTCAATAATTTCCTGATGTTTCCACAAATAGTATTTTCCTTCTATTCCTTCACTGTCGGCATCCAATGCGCTGTAATAATAACCTTCTGCATCTTTTAACTCGCAGTTTAAAAAGGATACTGTTTCATTAACAACACCCGCATATACCGGATTTGCTGTAATGCGATATGCGTTTGCATACAAACTAATTAATTGTGCATTATCATACAGCATTTTTTCAAAATGTGGTACTTTCCAAAATCTATCCACACTATATCGCGAAAATCCACCTCCTATTTGATCATAAATACCACCTTGTGCCATTTTGTTTAATGTGTTTTCTACAGCCTGCAGGGTATTGGTATTTTTGGTAAAATATTGATGTTGTAAGTAAAGCTCCCAAATACTTGGCATAGGAAATTTAGGAGCCCAGGTAAATCCACCATGTTCTAAATCAAAACTATTTTGCAAAACAGATAACAATTGATTTACTGCTTCTTTATCCGGTACTTCGGTTGATGTATTGGATGTAAACTTGTTTAGGTCTTTTATTCCATTGGTAAGTTCCGATGCATATTGTAAGGCTTCTTCTTTTCTTTCTTTATAAAACTCCGCTAATGAAATTAATGTTTTTTCCCATTCTTGCTTGGGAAAATATGTTCCGGCATGTATGGGTCTTCCATCGGGTAATACAAAGCAATTGAGTGGCCACCCTCCTTGCCCGGTAAGCAGTTGTATGGCATCCATGTATATTTGATCAACATCCGGTCGCTCTTCTCTATCTACTTTAATGCATACAAAATGGTTGTTCATTATTTCGGCAGTATCCATTTTTTCAAAACACTCTTTTT
>JACFNJ010000135.1:0-4747 GCA_019454865.1 Bacteroidia bacterium | reverse complement strand
AAGTTTTTCTTCACGTTTAGCCTTTTCAAAAGCCTCATCGCACCATTCGTACCAATCTACAGGATTATATGCGTGCTGCAATAAATATGGACTTGACGAATGAATTAATCGGTTGGGCTTTTTATTTTCATTTTGCATCATACAAAACTAATATAACCTCGAGTAAATTTTATTTTTATAATTATATGCACGTAATTCGTATAAACGGAAATAATAAAAATCTTAAATACCCATGCTTGTAAAAACATACGGAAGTGCAGTATATGGAGTAAATGCTGTTACAATAACAATAGAAGTTAATGTGTCGGACAAAGGAGTAGGATACAGCTTAGTAGGGCTACCAGATAATGCAGTAAAAGAAGGACACCAACGAATAGAAACAGCGGTTAAAAATATTGGTTTAAAAATGCCACGATTACGTGTAGTTATTAATATGGCTCCTGCTGATATTAAAAAAGAAGGTTCTTCGTATGATTTGCCAATTGCTCTGGGTTATTTAGCCGGCTCAGAACAAATGCTTGGCGATGAATTGCACAAATATATTATAATGGGAGAATTGGCTTTAGATGGCACACTGAAACCAATAAAAGGTGCATTGCCGATTGCAATACAAGCCAGAAAAGAGGGGTATGAAGGATTTATTTTACCCGAAGAAAATGCAAGAGAAGCTGCTATTGTTAATAACCTGAAAGTATATAGCGCCAAAAACATTAAAGATGTTGTTGATTTTTTTAATAACGAAGGGGAATTAGAGCAAGTAGTAATAGACACTCGTGCTGAATTTGAAAACAACTTGCACAAATTAGAGAATGATTTTGCAGATGTACGCGGGCAAGAAAACATAAAACGTGCATTAGAAATTGCAGCAGCTGGTGGACATAATGTTATACTTATAGGTCCTCCGGGGGCAGGAAAAACAATGCTGGCAAAACGACTTCCAAGCATACTTCCGCCACTTACATTACAAGAAGCCTTAGAAACAACAAAGATACATTCTGTTGCCGGACGATTGGGTCAAAACACCTCCTTATTATACCAAAGACCTTTCAGAAGTCCGCACCATACAATTTCGGATATAGCTTTAGTGGGCGGAGGAAATAATCCGCAACCCGGTGAAATCAGTTTGGCACACAATGGCGTGCTATTTTTGGATGAGCTTCCTGAATTTAAACGTACGGTATTGGAAGTGATGCGGCAGCCTTTGGAAGAAAGAAGAATTACCATTTCAAGAGCAAAATTTTCAATTGAATATCCTTCCAGTTTTATGCTTGTTGCATCAATGAATCCTTGTCCGTGTGGATACTTTAATCATCCGGAGAAAGAATGCGTGTGTGGTCCGGGCGTAGTACAAAAATATTTAAGCAAAGTATCCGGTCCGTTGTTAGATAGAATTGATATTCATATTGAAGTTACTCCTGTAAATTTTGATCAACTTGCTGATACACGCAAAGCAGAAAAAAGTGAATCCATACGTGAACGTGTAATACGTGCAAGAGAAATACAAACCGAACGGTTTAAAAGCCACGAAGGAATATATTGCAATGCAATGATGAGCAGTACTAAAGTAAGAGAAGTATGTAAAATTGATCAGGCAGGACAGTTATTGCTTAAAAATGCAATGAATAAATTACAGCTATCAGCAAGAGCATACGATCGTATATTGAAGGTGGCTCGTACTATTGCCGATTTGGACAATAGCACAGAACTAAAAATTGAGCATTTGGCTGAAGCTATACATTACCGAAGTTTAGACCGAGAAACCTGGGGTGGTGCATAAACTACTTTTAACAAACCAATATAAACTATGAATAGTGTTTTGAAAATAATGCTATTTACTACACTCTTTATAGGTTGTACGATAAACGAGCCAATATTTCAACAAACAAGTACAAATGGGGTGTTTTTAACAAGAAATAGAACTCAATAAAACCAAATATTTTTGTTGATTACTGCTGTTCAACTTTAGTCTAAGTTTAACACAAAGTTCGTTTCATTAGCCTTTAATACATTTTATACAAAAAATATATTTATAGCTTTAACTCTATACTTGGATCCCAAAATACTTGCTCAAAGTTCTGAATCGAATTGTCTTTCACTAAAATACCTTCATTTTCTAACAACTCTTGCATACGATTAGGAGTTGCAAAGTGATTTTTTCCACTTAATACTCCTTTTCTATTTACTACCCGATGTGCCGGAATTGTTCCATCTGTATGTGCTTTGTTCATTGCATAACCAACTATTCTACTACTTTTTTTTGTTCCTAAATAATTTGCAATTGCACCATAACTTGTTACTCTGCCTTTCGGTATCAATCTTACTACATCAAATACATCTTTAAAAAAATCAGTGTGTTTTGCATCCATTATAACCAATAAAATTGTTGTAAAAATAAAACATTATGGATGAATTGTGTGCTGTCTTTACATAGCTTTTGCCAAAATATTTTAATACACCTTGAACGCTAAAAACAAGAAACAACAAATCCCATATAAGACTTGTTTGGTGAGGTTTTTTATATAAATATACAGTTTGTTTTACTATCCAACACTGGCGGTACACCTGAGTTAAAGAAACTTCAAACATCAACCAAGCTTAATTAAAAACTCATCTAAAAATAATAATACAATGTGCGAAAACTTTGGGTTAAAAATAAACACACGCAAAATGTAGTGCATTAATTATTGCAAGAAATTACCTTATTATTGCAGTATGAGTTACTTAACCTCCGAAGAACGCATTAAAGCAATTGTAGAATTAAACATCATGGGAACCCCACCCGAAAAAGAATATGATGAAATTACAGCACTTGCAACGCGGCTTTGTAATGTGCCCAAAGCAGCAATTACTGTATTGGATAATGAAAGGCAATGGTTTAAATCCAGAGTTGGCATTGACTTAAACGAAATTTCATTTGAGCAATCAATTTGTAAATTAGGCATTGAGGCTACCTCATTTTTTGAAATTGAAGATACATGGAAAGATGAACGTTTGGCAAATAATTCAATTACGAAGGGTATAGATGGTGTTCGATTTTATGCCGGAGTACCATTAATAGCGCCAAGCGGTTATGTAGTAGGCATGTTGTGTATTATGGATACAAAACCCAATAAGCTTACTCCCGAACAGAAAGACTCTTTGCATATTTTTGGAGAAATTATTGTTAAGCATTTTGCACTTCGCTTAGCATTAAAAGAAGTGGAACACAAGAAACAAGAGCTTGAAAGCTTGTTGCTGTTTAAAGAAAAAATGTTTGGTATTATTAGCCATGATTTACGTGCGCCAATTGCAAATATTCGCCAAATTTTAAATTTATATAAAAGTGGCAATATTACTGCAGATGAATTTATGCTTTTTGTGGATGCATTAGAAATACAACTGCAAGGAACAGAAAGCATATTAACCAATTTAATGGCTTGGTCAAAAACCCAAGCACCAATAATTAAAAATACCAAACCCAGTGAACTGATTAAACAAAGCATTCAGGAACTGGCAACTGAAATAGAAAAGAAACAAATAAATATTGAAACCCAAATTGACAACGATGAGTCAATTAATATTGACATGGACGGCTTTTTAATTGTCCTTCGAAACATCTTAAACAACGCAATCAAATTTAGTTTTCCTTCTAAAACAATTGAAATTCATACCAATATTGTTGGAAACAAGTTACATGTTGATGTAAAAGACTACGGCAAAGGACTTAGTGAAAAGAATAAAGACCGGGTAATTAACAGTAACGAAACATTTACCACATTAGGCACTATGGACGAAAAAGGAACAGGCTTGGGACTAACCGTATGCAAATACATTGTGGCACAAAATGGCGGTAAAATAACAATGGAAAGCGAGGAAAATAAAGGCACAACAGTTTCCTTTACCTTTCAAACCAAATAACCCTTGCAATTAGTGATTTAAAATTTATATTTGTCTAACAAGTGTTAGGCAAATGTCAGAATCTCTCACAATCAGTAGAAAAGACCAATTACTTGCTGTTTCGGCAAACCTGTTTAAACAAAAAGGGTATGCCGCTACAAGTATGCGAGATATTGCCTCGCAACTTGGTTTAGAAGCTGCAAGCATTTATCATCACGTTAAGTCGAAAGAAGAAATATTGGAAATACTGTGTTTTGAGATGGCACACAAATTACAAACCTCATTAAACGAAATTAAAGACATATACTTTAATGCCGAAGACAGACTTAGGGAGGCTATTAAACAACATGTACTTGTAATAACCCAATATCCGGAATATTCGGCAGTATTTATACAAGATTGGAAGTTTCTGTCCGAAAACAACCGAAAAAGATTTATAACTTTACGAAATGAATATGAAAGTGGTTTTAGAAACATTGTAAATGATGGGATAAAAGAGAATTTGTTTAGTAACGTTGATACAAAATTTGCGGTTCTTACCATATTGTCAGCCTTAAACTGGGTAATAGAGTGGTACAAACCGAATGGAAAAATGAGTCCGATAGAAATTGCAAATAAGCTCTCTGATTTTGCATTGCAAGGATTAAGTAAAAAACACTTTATGGACTTAAATTAGTTTTAAAAAGAATAACAATAAATATAAAATATTATGTACGGAAATGCTTACATCGATCCAAATGAAAAGGTTAACAGTATAATAGCCGATGAGGATCCAAAAAAATTAGAAGAATTTGAAAACAGAATTGCACGAGGCGAAAAAATTGAACCTAAAGATTGGATGCCAAAAGAATATCGCAAGCAATTGATAAGA
>JACFNJ010000134.1 GCA_019454865.1 Bacteroidia bacterium | reverse complement strand
CATCAGGTAAAGAACCAACTGTAATGGTAGATGCCGCTTTACATGCCGTAGATGAGCTAATGGCAAAACATCCGGAGTGTTTATTTTACGGGCAAGATGTAGGCGCACGTTTAGGAGGTGTTTTTCGCGAAGCAGCCACATTAGCAGCAAAATATGGAAACGACAGGGTATTTAATACTCCTATTCAGGAGGCATATATTGTTGGCTCAACAGTAGGCATGAGTGCCGTAGGATTAAAGCCAATTGTTGAAATTCAATTTGCAGACTATGTATGGACAAGTGTAAACCAATTGGTATGTGAAATAACCAAATCATCATACCTAACAATGGGTAAATATCCGGTTAGTACTATCATCCGAATTCCGATAGGTGCTTATGGTGGAGGCGGACCATACCACAGTGGCAGTATTGAATCGGCTTTGCTAACATTAAAAGGAATAAAAATAGCATACCCAAGTAATGCTGCTGATATGAAAGGACTAATGAAAGCAGCTTATTACGATGGTAATCCTGTAATAATGTTAGAACACAAAGGCTTATATTGGAGTAAAAACCCGGGCACTGAGCTGGCACGAACTATAGAGCCGGATGAAGATTACATCTTACCATTAGGTAAAGCAAATACCGTTTTGCATGCAAGCGATGAAGCAATTGAAAATGGCGAATCCTGCTGCATAATTACTTGGGGCATGGGTGTGTATTGGAGCTTAGCTGCTGCAAAGGAATTTACCGGACAGGTTGAAATTGTTGATTTACGTTCACTGTTACCTTTGGATGAAGATTACATACAAGCTGCTGTAAAACGCCACGGTAAATGTTTAATTGTTACAGAAGAAACTTTGTACAACTCATTTGCTGAAAGTTTAGCCGGACGAATAAGTCAAGATTGTTTTACCCACTTAGATGCACCTGTACAAACCATTGGTGCAAAAAATATTCCTGCTGTACCGTTAAATATGGGATTAGAAGCAGAAATGTTACCCAATGCCAACAAAGTAGCAGATAAATTAAGGTTCTTATTGAATTATTAATCCAATACTACTTATATGTTTTAGTTTCAGTTTTGGTTTTAATTATTGTTTTCTAAATCAGATTATTTTTTAAATCAATACTTACCAAAATTTATCAAGATGAAAAAATATTGGGTTATGCAGATTAACAATTAAATAATTATGTAGGATTCTTTTACTTTAATATTATTTACCAATGTATAACCAACCCTATTATAAGGAAGAAAACAAGAAAAAAATATTAGATTTTATTGAAGAATATCCGTTTGCTTTTATTACAGGTAGCTTCCTATCCGGAGAGCAAGTAGCAACTCAAATTCCAATTTTGCTTGACGAGCGTAATGGAGAATTGTATTTGCAAGGGCACATCATGCGAAACTCAAACCACTACAAAGCATTTTTAGAAAACCCAAACGTACTGATAGTTTTTACCGGACCCAATTGCTATGTAAGTGCAACGTGGTATAGCAATCCACATATCGGTTCTACATGGAATTACATGAGTGTACAAGTTTCCGGTAAAATTCAATTTCTTACAGATAATGAACTAAAAAATTTCATGCGAAAATTGACGCTGAAATTTGAACAGAACAACACGCATTCACAAACTGTTTATGACAACTTACCGGAGAGTTTTTTAAATGCGGCATTGCCTGCAATTGTTGGGTTTGAAGTAAAAATCACAAATCTTGAAAATGTATTCAAACTTAGTCAAAACCAGGATGAAGAAAGTTTTTCAAATATTATAAATGAGTTAGAGAAAAGAGGCGGACAAAGCGCATTAATCGCTTCAGAAATGCAAAAAATTAAACCGAAAGTTTTTCCCAAGTAATCACAAAACTAACTATTACATACTTTTAATACCTGTTCAAACAAAGTTTCATCCAACGGTATATTAGCTAACAAAGTATTTATCCCAACTAGTGAAGCGCCTAACAAATTTTGTTCATTATCATCAACAAATAATGTTTGCTTGGGCTGCAATTGATGTTGGTTTAAAACATAAGAATAAATATCTGTATTTGGTTTACGCATTCCTATTTCGTAACTGTAATAAACCTTATCAAATAAATCGTACCAATTCAAATTGTTGAATGTAGTTTCAAAATATTTATTAAACGCATCAATGTGTATGCTATTGGTATTACTCAACAGCAATACCGTATATTTTTCGCGCAATTTCTTTATGTACTCTATTCGTTTTTGGGGTAAATCCAAAAGCATTGCATTCCATGCATTAATTATTTCGGCATCAGTAATTGGCTTTGCTGTTGATGCTCGAATAGTATTAACAAACTCCTTTGAAGAAATTTTTCCAATTTCAAATTCAGCAAACACGGTATGATTAGCATGTAAGTTTAATGATGAAACTCCAAGAGACTTAAATTGTTCTATGGTTAAGTTTTGGTTTAGGTTAAGTATCACACCACCCAAGTCCAAAATAATTGTTGTAATTTTTGTCATTTAAATTTGTTAAAGAAAATACAAACATATATGTTTGCACACCTTTTCAAAAAAGAGGCGGGCCTATAGCTCATTCGGTTAGAGCATCTGACTCATAATCAGGGGGTGCCTGGTTCGATCCCAGGTGGGCCCACAAACAAAAACCTTGCATTTGCGAGGTTTTTTTGTTTTTAAAAATTACATAATCAATCATACTAAACGTGTAAATGCCCCCTGTATGCAATAGAACCAAACAAACAATAAACATATTTTTGGTTTTACTGAAAAGTGCATTCTATGAAATTGTATGAGTATTCTCAGACTTTGGTATAAAAGCGATATTCAATTTTTAAATCTGTTTCTATTTTAGTTTCTTTACATTTTACTTAATAATTCATAACACGTTATGGAATTAAATCCAAACAAACCCGATCCGGAAAATCCGGAAGAATTTTTAGAAATTAAATTAACTGAACCCAAAGAAACAGCAGCTGGAATTCCTGCGGTGGTTTCGTCAATAAAGCACGTATTTGGCGAGATGAACGCTTTACGTGGTACAAAAGCACTATTAAAATTAAACCAGAAAGATGGGTATGATTGCCCGGGGTGTGCCTGGCCCGACCCGGATGATGAGCGGTCAGTAATTGCTGAATATTGCGAAAATGGAGCTAAAGCAGTGGCAGAAGAAGCTACTACCAAAACTTTATTTACCAAATTTTTTGAAGAAAACAGCATTGTTGATTTATCTCACCTCAACGATTATGAAATAGGTAAAAAAGGAAGAATTGCTCAACCCATGTATTTGCGAAAAGGCGATACACATTACAAACCAATAACATGGGAGGATGCTTTTGCATTAATCGGTAAACATTTAAATGCATTAAAAAATCCTAACGATGCAATTTTTTATACCTCAGGAAGAACCAGTAACGAAGCAGCTTTTTTATACCAATTGTTTGTTAGAGAATATGGAACCAATAACTTACCGGATTGTAGTAACATGTGCCACGAAAGTAGTGGTGTAGCACTAAACGAAACTACAGGCATAGGCAAGGGCTCAGTAACTTTAGAAGACTTACACGAAGCAGAAGCGATAATAATACTTGGTCAAAATCCGGGTACAAATCATCCGCGAATGTTATCGGCTCTACAAAAAGCAAAAAGAAATGGATGTAAAATTATTTCAATAAACCCACTGAAAGAAACCGGGCTAATCGGCTTTAATAACCCTCAAAAATTAAATGGGGTATTGGGTATTAAATCACAACTTACCGATATATACCTGCAAGTAAAAATTAATGGCGATTTGGCTTTAATAAAAGCTATACAACGTATATGGTGGGAAGAAGAAAAACAAAATGCTGGAAGTATTTTTGATTTAGAGTTTATTAAAAACCATACACATGGCTATACTGAACTTGAAAAAACATTTGAAGAGTACAGTTTGGATGAGTTAAGTGCAGCATGTGGAATTTCGATAGAAGATATACGAACCACTGCCGAACTACTTAAAAATAAGAAAAAAATAATTGCTTGTTGGGCAATGGGTCTTACTCAACATAAAAATGCGGTAGATACCATTAAAGAAGTGGTAAATCTACTGTTATTAAAAGGAAGTATCGGTAAGCCGGGTGCAGGTACTTGTCCGGTAAGAGGGCATAGCAACGTACAAGGCGATCGTACAATGGGAATTTACGAAAAACCATCCAAAGCATTTATTGATAAACTTAACTCGGTATTTGGTATCAATGCACCTTATGAACACGGTTTAGATGTTGTGGATTGTATAAAAGCCATGCACGATACCAAAGGAAAAGTATTTATAGCAATGGGAGGTAATTTCTTATCCGCTACACCCGATACGCTATATACTGCCAAGGCATTAGAAAATTGTGCACTTACAGTACATGTTAGTACAAAGCTAAACAGAAGCCATTTAATTACCGGAGATGAAGCTTTAATTTTACCTACATACGGAAGAAGCGATAAAGACACAAATGCCGATGGAGAAACACAATTTATAAGTAGCGAAAATTCAATGGGCGTAGTACAAATGAGTACGGGGCGACTTAAACCGGTAAGCAATAATCTACTTAGCGAGAGTGTAATAGTTTGTCGTTTAGCAAAAGCAACTTTGGGTAATCGAAGCAAAATAAACTGGAATAATTACGAAAAACATTACGATAATATTCGTGATGCAATTGAAAAAACAATTCCGGGCTTTGATGATTACAACAAAAAAGTAAGACAACCCGGTGGATTTTATTTACCCAATGGAGCAAGAGAAAAAAACTTTAAAACCTTTACCGGAAAAGCTAACTTTACAGTTACTAAACTGCGTCAAATAAAATTATCAGAAGATGAATTGTTGATGATGACAATAAGAACACACGATCAGTTTAATACCACCATTTATGGATTAGACGACCGCTACCGTGGAATATACAATGAACGAAGAGTAGTATTGATGAATGAAAAAGACATTGCACGACTTGGTTTTAACAAAGGAGATGTAGTGGACTTATACAATTACCACGATGGAATTGAACGTGTAGCACATAAGTTTTTAATAGTTGCATACAATATACCGGAAACCTGTTGTGCTACTTATTTTCCGGAAGCCAACGTATTGGTTCCTATAAACTCAGTAGCCGAATATAGCAATACACCCACCAGCAAATCGGTAATATTAAAACTTAAAAAGAGTATGCAGTAATTGTAAGTAGCAACACAAATATTGGCTTGTTTCTCATTTATAATTTAATTGATTTCTAAATTAATTTTTATACGCAATTAATTATTGCATGTAATAGATTTTATTCTAAATTAGCTTGCTAATTACAAGTAAATACAACGAATAAAATATAAATATTTAACACTTGTAAAAAACACTCTTAATACTCAAACAATGAATTATACTGTTGCTGAACGATTGATGCGCTATGTACAAATAGATACCGAAGCTGATCCCTCTTCTTCCTCTACCCCATCATCACTCAAACAAAAAAACTTAAGCAAATTATTAGTTGATGAATTAAAAAGCATTGGCATTGATGATGCCGAAATGGATGAATATGGCTATGTATATGCAACCATTAAATCCAATATTAACAAGAAAGTTCCAACGGTTTGTTTTTGCAGCCATGTAGATACTGCACCCGATTGTAGTGGAGCAAATGTAAAACCCCGGCTACACAAAAACTGGGATGGAACTGATATAACATATCCGGATGATGCATCGCTTGTATTAAGTAAAACCAGTCATCCGTATTTAACCCAACGCATTGGCGATGATATAATAACTGCAAGCGGATTAACTCTATTAGGTGCAGATGACAAAGCAGGCGTAGCTATTATAATGAGTTTAGCACAAATACTACAAGAAAATCCATCCATTGCACATGGAAATATACGCATATTATTTACTCCTGATGAAGAAATAGGCAGAGGTGTAGATAAAGTAGATATGAAAAAACTTAATGCTGATTTCGGCTATACGATGGATGGTGGTGAAAGAGGACATTTAGAAGGAGAAAATTTCAGTGCTGATGCTTGTACCATTACATTTAATGGAGTAAGCGCACACCCTGGATACGCAAAAGACAAAATGGTTAATTCACAAAAAATTGCAGGATATTTTTTAAGCAATTTGCCTAAAGATATTTTATGCCCTGAAGCTACCGAAGGTTACCAAGGATTTGTTCATCCGGTAAGTACAAATGGTGGCTTAGAACAAACAACCGTACAATTTATTGTTAGGGATTTTGACACAAAAAAATTAGCCGAACATGAAGATGTTTTGAAAAATTTAGCTCAGAAAGCAACAGAACAATTTCCGGGTTCAAGTTTTAATATTTCGGTAAAAGAACAATACCGAAACATGAAAGAGATATTGAATAAAAATCCACATGTAATGCAAATAGCCGAACAAGCATATAAAAATGCGGGTTTATCTCCCCAACTTACAAATATAAGAGGAGGTACCGATGGAAGTAGGCTTAGTTTTATGGGATTACCTTGCCCAAATATTTTTACTGGCGAAATGGCTATTCACAGCAAATTAGAATATGTAAGTGTACAAGACATGCAAAAAGCAGTTGATGTGTGCATAGAAATTACGAAACTTGTAGCGCAACAATAAATTAAATAACAATGGGATTAGAACAAGACATTAAACAGAAAAAGTTTAACTGTGAATATGAAAAAGCAACAGTTAATATTTTATATACTGCCGGATGGGTTGAATCTAAAAACATTAAACGATTAAAACCCTATGGTATAACATCGCAGCAATACAATGTTTTACGAATATTGCGTGGGTCGCACCCAAAAAAACTTATGCTAAACGACATTGCCTGCCGCATGATTGATAAAAACTCAAACACCACACGCCTAATTGACAAACTATTAAAAAACCAACTTGTAACACGTGTACAATGTGAAAAAAACAGACGACAAGTTGATATTGGAATTACCGATAAAGGCTTAGATGTGTTAACAGCCATAGATGCAGAAACTGAAAAATGGAGAAATAACTTTGAATCCCTAACAAAGAAAGAGTGCATAGAACTAAATAAGCTGCTCGATAAACTTAGAGGATAAAATTTTTTACTTATTTATTTGTATATACTTTTATTGTATGTACATTTGTAGAGTTAAATTATTAAAACATGAAAACAATTATTCATAAAGCAGAAGACAGAGGCCATGCAAATCATGGCTGGTTAAATGCTAAACATTCATTCAGCTTTGCAGGTTGGTATAATCCGGAAAAAATACAATTTGGTGCTTTACGCGTATTGAATGATGACGAAATTGCACCCGGAATGGGTTTTAGTATGCACCCACACGATAACATGGAAATAATAACATTGGTACAAGAAGGAGAACTAGAACATAAAGACAGCATGGGAAATGGAAGTATTATAAAAGCTAATGAGGTGCAGGTGATGAGTGCAGGTTCAGGTGTTTATCACTCAGAGAAAAATGCAAGCAAAAGCCAAGCAGTTAAGTTGTTTC
>JACFNJ010000133.1:2380-7516 GCA_019454865.1 Bacteroidia bacterium | reverse complement strand
GCTGCGTGTAGATACGTTATTTTTATGCATCCAAAACCGAAGAAACTTTTCTAACTCAAACGGATTAGGTATTGTACCACCACCAACGGATTTATTAAACAAACTCCACATTTGATTGGAATTATATAATCCGGTATAGCCTTTTGGTCCATAAAAAGGCAGCCACATTTGTTTTCCTGCGGTATCATTATAGGTAACAGCAAATACTACCCTACTTCCTATAAAACTATGATCAAGAAACAAACTTCTTGCAGTTATTCCCATAAATATCCGAGGAAAATTTTGAATATTTGTACTCTTGTCTTTCGTATTATTTCGAACAAAAAATTTTTTTATAGTCAAATCATGTGTGCTGTATTTTTTATTGTGATGGTTAACTATATAACGCACACAGTAAAATGATTGGATTAAAAATATCAGAAAACAACTAAGTATAAGTAATGAGTTTTTGAATTTTCGAGAAATTATACGGGTTTTTGCAGTGTGAGAATGATATGGAACTATTACCAAAACATCTTGAACTATCCATAATGCAAGCCGCTTAAAGAGCTTAAATTGCAAGAAAAACCACAAAAATTTACCCCTATTATTTTTGCTTAATAGAGCTTTGCATGCATCCCAATTGCTGGCATAAAATTTTCCTTCGTACTTAATATTTACCAAATCGTGATTGTATGCACTTATTTTGGGATTAAGCAATGTAATAAAACGTGAAAGCACTAATTGCTTTTTGTCTTTGGCATTAAAATAAACTATTGCAGGGAAAGCATGACGCTTAATAAAATTAGTATTGTAAAAGAATAAAACATAAAAAGGTAAAGGGCTAAAGCAAAACAACCAAAATGGAAACAGTGCCGCTATTGCCAGATGAAAAATTATTCCTGAAAAAGCCCAAAAACGGATATGTTTTTTACTGAATGGAGCAACAATAAATGCAAACTCCCACACTATTGTAATCCAATTAACTGCATACATCAGCCATTGGTTGTTTAAAAACAAATCCAAATCATTCCACTTATTATGTGGCATTACTGCTGGTGTCCAAAAACCAAGTCCTTTTAGCCATAAAGGCGAAAACAACTTAGTAAGGCTACTCGACCAATAAATTAACCCCAGCGACACAAATAATGCAGCAACATAATACAAGCGAGAAGTAATTTTAGGGTAACCTACCCCATTTATTAATTTTAAAAGTGTGGAGTCTAAACTTAAACTTTTATGAGTGGGAAAAACAACAAGTAATAGGCTTCCTATTCGCAAAAAATCATCATTAAATGTACTAAATCCTCTATTGATAAATATGTAAGTTGCCAATAAAACACAAATGTAATTTGCAAGTGCAGCAAACTTAGTTTTAAAGCCTATCAACAATAGTACTACCGATGTAAACCATATTAACAAAAACAAATTAGCAGGAAAAATTATTGGTGTTATCCCTGTAATTACGTTAAAAACCAAAGGTTGAAAGAACTTAACCTGTGATAAAAAAACCAATAAATAAATTGCAAATAAAATACGGAACAATCCAAATCCTTGATTGCTCACCGGATAATCCAAGTGTTTAAAAAACAACCTCAGTTTATTCATTTTTTTGCATTGTTATTTTAAATGCTGCTATAAAAAATAATGTTAGTATGGGTGAATGTATATACCTATTAACTTTGGAAACCAAAACTTCATCCAATATAGCAGAATTTATAAAAATACTACTATAAAGTATAAATAAAAATATTGCAAGTAGAGCAAAAGTAAATTTTGTTAAACTTTTATTGCCAAATAGGATATGTATTATTAGTGTAGGTAAAGCTAAAAAAACAAGGGAATAAAACATTGCTCCTAACCAGAACAATGGCTTTATAAATAAAGTTTCAATACGTGAGGTTTGTAAATTAACCGGATTTAAGAAATCGGCATTAGGCGTATTTCTATAGTCGGGAGTAAATACATCTTTAAGCAAACTAATTGCAAAAAGTACAATTAGAAGTAATATAGCATAAACAATTTTATTTTTTCTCTGTTCCATTGTTTTGATAATTAGTCCACCAAATCCAAAGGAGAAATATTATACCATAAACCAAAAACACAAAAATATACCGATGAAAAAAATCAAAGTATGGTGATTTGTGAATTGCCATTATGGTAAGAATAAAATTACGAATAATATTAATTGCATGAATTAAAATTAATCCGAAAAGTATAAAAATTAACTTTCGTTTTTTGCTCGGATAACAAATTACAAAAATTGCAAAAAGCACAAGCAACTCTAAACCATTGCACGAAGAGCCAACACGAATTATCGGATTTATTTCAGAGCCAATAAATATAAATGTTTCGCCTACATGTCGAGCAATACTATAATGTGGATTATATCCCATCCAATCTAAACCTACACACAAAAAATAGGAAATATTTTCTGTAATAAGTTGGTCTAATACTCCCCAAGGTTTTAAGAAATACTCATACGTAATAAGCCAGCCGCCATACAACAAACCGGTATATAACAAAAAAGTAATTAATCGCTTATTTTGTTGCAATATCTCTTTCATGTATTGGCATTATTTACTCGCCATCCGCGAAGTAATTCTTCTGTTTTCATTCGTTTTTTCCCTTGCAATTGCACATCGTTAGCATATACCCAACCATCCATTACCGCAAAACGAATATATCCATTTTTTCCGGTATTTATTTGAACTTCTCCTGTTTGCAATCCATGCTTATCAAGCTCAATATTACATTGATAAATTTTGAAAATCTTTCCTTCCAAAGTTGTAAATGCACCCGGGTATGGACTCAAACCACGGATTAAATCAAAAACTTTTTGACCGGAATTATTCCAATTTATTTTACATTGTTCAGTAAATATTTTAGGGGCAATTTTATTAGAAGCAGCACCTTGCGGTGTAGTTTCATATTTCCCGTTTGCAATTGCTGTAACCGTTTCTACAATTAGCTTTGCTCCTACAAGCATCAACGTATCATGCAATTCACCGGCTGTTGTATTTTCGCCAATTGTTACCTCCTGCTTTTTAATTATATCGCCTGTATCAATTTCATGTTTCAACAAAAATGTAGAAACACCTGTTATTTTTTCACCATTTATAATAGCCCAATTTATCGGGGCAGCTCCGCGATAATCAGGAAGCAATGATGCATGAAGATTTACTGTGCCTAATTGTGGCATATTCCATACTTGTTCAGGCAACATCCTAAATGCAATTACAACTTGCAAATCGGCTTGGTAGGATTTTAACTCAGCAAGAAACTCCGGTGATTTTAGTTTTGTGGGTTGCAGAACAGGGATAGCATTATTTAATGCAAATTTTTTTACGGGTGATTGTTGTATTTGCATTCCTCGTCCGGCAGGTTTATCGGGAGCAGTAACAACAGCAACTATGTTAAATCCTGCTTCTACCAAGGCTTGCAAAGGCTGCACAGCAAAATCAGGAGTGCCCAGAAAAACAATTCGTAAGTTTGATTTGTGCATGGTATTATTGAATTGCTTGGTATAATTTCACCAACCGCTCAAATATATATAAAAGTTAAAAACGAAATAGCTTAAAAGGTATATTATACCGTTTCAATAGAAATTAATAAATATCAATCTTTCCACAAAAACGGAAATAAAATATAAGCCAACGTAACTATTAAAACATTGATAGCTAACAATACCAACAAATCTTTTGTAAGTACAGATGGGTCTAAACCGTCCATTGCTTTTTTAGAAGCCTTGATAGCTACAATTAATAAAGGAATAATTACTGGAAAACTAAGCACAGGCATTAGTAAATTTCCGTTTCCTGATTTGGAAGCAATGGATGATAATAATGTAAAAGTAGATGAAAATCCTATTGCGCCTAAGGATATTACCAAAACAAAATACCCGAAACTTTGTACCGGAAAACCTAAAAAGATACTGTAAGTAAACAAGCACAGCAACGAAAGAACCAGTGTTAAAACAGCATTGTATATTAACTTAGATACAATTAAATGCTGGGCAGAAACAATTCCATAATAATACAATTGCCTTCCGGTGCTCTCTGCAACAAAACTTTTGGCTACTGCACTTACTGATGAAAATAAAAGTACAATCCAGTAGATTGCATTCCATGTTGGTGCGTTCATCATTTTTATACTCATAAAAACAACCATTGTACTAGCAACAGCATGAAGCAAAATTCCGTTTATTGCATAGCGTTGCCGCCACTCAAGTGTAATATCTTTTTGTATAAGTGCAAGTATTTCTTTCATCTTAGTTATCTTTTACACCATCCACATCCGGATAAAGCATGTAACGTTTTCTTTTCTTTTTAAAGGCTGTTAATTCAGGCTCCCACGTTTGGCGTATTTGCTCAGCACTTACTCCATCCTTTATTTGTTGCTGCAACAAATCATTTCCGGCAAGTTTATTAAAAAATGCTGTAAAAAATTTATCCTTATTTACATCATTATTATACAATTCTATCAACCAGTCCAGGTTTATTTTTTTATTGTAAGGCATAATGGTTTGTGCGTATGATGTAAGTAAAAATCCTCTACATTTTTTATTCAAAAAAGGAGGATTTTCGGCAACACCTTTTATACTTTTTGGTGTAAAATAATAATCACCTATTGTAATATCGGGTTTTCCTACACACTCAAATGGCTTTTCTGTACCACGACCTAAACTATAGGAAGTTCCTTCAAACAAGCATAAAGAAGGATACAATGAAATACTTTCTTTGGTAGGTAAATTTGGGGATGGCTTTATTGGCAAAACATATTGTACAGTATGATTCCAATTTTTCATGGTAATAACGGTTAAGTTGCATTGCACTCCATCTTTCAACCATTTTTCTCCATTTATCATTTTTGCATATTCCCCTATTGTCATGCCATGAACAATTGGTACAGGGTGCATTCCTACAAATGATGTAAATTTTTTATCCAACACCGGACCATCCACATAATCTCCATTAGGATTTGGACGATCAAGCACAATTAGTTGTTTTTTAGCTTGTGCACATGCCTCCATTACATAATGCAATGTAGAGATATAAGTATAAAACCTTGCTCCCACATCTTGTATATCAAAAACCATTACATCCAATTTTTTCATCATTTCTGCGCTGGGTTTATAGTTTTTACCGTATAGTGATA
>JACFNJ010000133.1:0-2370 GCA_019454865.1 Bacteroidia bacterium | reverse complement strand
TAGCATCAACAGTTGATAAAACTTTAGCACCTGCACTATGGTCGCCACGAAAACCATGCTCAGGCGCAAAAATGGATACAATTTTTATGTTTAGTTTTTTTAATGAATCAACCAAATGCGTGTGTTGTATTACCGATGTTTGATTAACAACCAATCCTACTCTTTTTCCTTTTAACAAAGGCAAATAAGAATTTACTTGCTCAGCACCTGTTATAATTTGAGCAGTAAGTGAATAGGTAATAGTAAAAAACAGGAAAGAAAAAAGTAGGATGAACTTCTTATATTCGAGCCGTATCATTTAATAATAATTTTAAAATTTTGAATGTTTCTTATTTTGTAGCTAAACGCCTAATGGGCAGCAAAAATAGCGGTCGTAGCGGACTAATTGTAAACATTGCAATATTTGCTGTTGCCGTTAGTGTTGCTGTAATGCTATTAGCTGTTGCCGTAGTACGTGGATACAAGCTGCAAATAACAAATAAAATTACCGGATTTAGCAACCATATTCAAATAAATCGTTTAGATTTTAATAAGTCGTATGAAACCAATCCATTTTGGAGCGATAGCACTGTTGAGAATAGTTTAAAACAAGATAGCAGAGTTGATTTTTTTCAACCCTTTGCTACCAAAGCAGGCATAATAAAAACCAATACCGAGTTTGAAGGAATTGTTTTAAAAGGCATTGATTCATCTTTTAATTGGCACTTCATTCAATCCTGTATAGTTTCAGGTAATGTAATACATATAACCGATAGCGTTAGTAATTCCATTGTTATTTCGTTGCATACTGCCCAAAAACTCAAACTAAAATTAGGGGATGCTTTAATAATTTATTTTATAAACCAAGATGGTGCAGTGCCAAGGGCACGAAAGTTTTTAATATCCGGTTTTTACGATACCGGTTTCTCTGATTTGGATGCAATTTATGGCATAGTTGATATGCGCCACATCCAAAAACTAAATAATTGGAATAAACAAGAAATTACAGGTTATGAAATTCGTTTGAAAGACTTTAATCAGCTTAAAGCTGCTTATGAAGACATACTGGTAGAAACACCAATGCACCTGCAAGTAAAAACAGTCATGGATTTATTTCCGCAATTGTTTGATTGGTTAGGATTATTAGACCTTAATGTGATAGTAATAATAGTATTAATGGTGGTAGTAGCTTGTATAAACATGAGTACAGCAATACTTATTTTAATAGTTGAACGCAGTAAATTGATAGGTGTATTTAAAGCAATGGGTGCACAGAACTTTCAAATACAACAAATCTTTGTATATATGGCAGCACGTTTAATTGGTATTGGTTTACTTATTGGAAATATTATAGGATTAGGAATTGCATTTACACAATATCAATTTGGGTGGATTAAATTAAATCAAGAAGCATATTACTTAAGCCAAGTTCCAATATATTTAACCCCATTGGATATACTTTGGATAAATGCAGGTGCATTTGTTGTATGTTTAATTATTATGCTGCTACCGGCACAATTTGTAAGCAGAATAAATCCTATAAAAACAATTCGATTGGATTAAATCCTGTGTAAATTCAAGCTAAAGTTTTAGCAGTTTTATATAACCAACATTATTGCCTTGCACAACTTTGCAAATAAATAATCCGGATGAGAATTTTTCTGGAGATATTGATATTTGTTGCAAATCAGCAAATGTGTGAACTAATTTTCCGGATGCATCAAAAATTTCAACTTGCAATGGATTAATGGTATTGCCTTTTATGGATAGATTGCCATTACCTTGAGCAAATGCTGCACTATTAATTACTTTAAAGAAATCATTGGTAACTGTAAATTCATTAATACCTGTTGGGAAAGTATCAAAGCCACGAAGATTAAACTCTTCAGCCAATACCCAACGATTAAATCCATTATTCAAAATACTATCAGCATCATAAAGTAAATGCGCTGCCTCTTTCATTGTAGTATATGGTGTAAGCATAGGCATAATAGATACAAGTAATTTAATGGAGTTATCTGCTCCGATACGCTCTGTTACATTATTTAAGCAGCTTGTCCAAATCTCACTATCGCTGTAAAAATCACCAACGCGCTGTGTATAATCTTTTGCAGATGCACCGTTTCGTCCCTGCCAAAACTCATTATTTCCATCCCAACTAAAAACTCTTTTCCACCGAAATGGATTGATACGGAACGAATAGGCACAAGCCATAACATCACATATTGCTTCTTCCAATGCACGTCTTTCTGTTGCAATTATATCATCTCCATTTAACGAATGAATAATAGCATGTGTGTATTCATGCACTATTACATCTGCATCTTCGGCATCGGGCACACCTCCTGTACCAAAGTTTAACGATGTATCAGGCGAAAATGTAAAGAAACT
>JACFNJ010000132.1 GCA_019454865.1 Bacteroidia bacterium | reverse complement strand
AATCTTTGGCATGTCCCCAATCGCGTTGCGCATTTAGATTTCCAAGAAATAATTTATCCTGCATACCTAAAACAATTTTTGCTGCTGCGCGAGTAATTTTTCTTGTAACAAAGGTTTCACCCCGTATAGGGCTTTCGTGATTAAATAAAATTCCGTTGCAAGCATACATATTATATGCTTCGCGATAATTTACCGTTATCCAATAGGCATACAACTTAGCCACAGCATACGGTGAGCGAGGATAAAATGGTGTTGTTTCGTTTTGTGGTACAGCTTGTACTAACCCGTATAACTCGGATGTAGAAGCTTGATATACTTTGGTTTTGTTTGTTAATCCGCAAATGCGTAATGCTTCTAAAATTCTAAGTGTTCCAATTCCATCGGCATTGGCTGTATATTCAGGTGTTTCAAAGCTAACATGCACATGGCTCATTGCAGCAAGGTTGTATATTTCATCCGGCTGAGTTTCTTGTATTATGCGTATTAAATTAGTAGAATCAGTTAAATCGCCATAATGCAATTTTAGTTTTAGATTTTTTTCATGGGGGTCTTGGTACAAGTGGTCAATACGGTCGGTATTAAACAGCGAACTTCTACGTTTTATGCCATGCACGGTATATCCTTTGTTTAATAAAAATTCAGCAAGATATGCTCCATCTTGTCCGGTAATACCTGTAATTAGTGCTGTTTTCATTTTTATTGCTTTTCTTTTTCTAATTTAATTTGTCTCTTCAAAAAATCCGGTTTGTCTGTTCTTTTTTACATTATCCCAATTAAAGTATCTTCCATTCATTGCAATATAAACTCCATTGGGTAACGTTTGTGCAAATGCAATAGCACTACCAAGATTAAACAAACCATCACTGGAACCAAACTTATATGGTATCATAGCTCCGGTAATAACAATTGTTTTATCTTTAACGTTTTCAGCCAAAACTTTTGCTGTTGTGGTCATGGTGTCGGTACCGTGTGTAATTACTATTCTGTTTTCATCTGAGCGTTTGCAACTTTCTACAATAATATCGCGGTCGGTGTCCGTCATTTCCAAACTATCAATCAACATCAATGTACGAATACTAACATCTACCTTACTTCTTCCAAGTTTAAGTATTTCGTGTATGTGTGTATCTTTAAAAAACAATTGCCCATTTAACTCATTGTACTCTTTGTCAAAAGTGCCACCGGTTACAAAAATTCTTACAGTACTCATATCTGGCAAATATATGTGTTGAGGTAAGTAAATGAAAAATATAATAACGTGAATTGTTTTATTAATAAATAATTGAGTTTATTCATGCAATTTTAGCGCACACAAATAAAGTTAGAGTACTATGAATCAATTTTTTTACATTTGCCCAATTGTATAAACTATATGAGTAAATCTTTACTTGAAAATTATTTTAAACCCTTTAGGGATAATATTATTGGCAACCAGCAGCACTTTCATTTTCCTTACGGAGAAAAACGTATTATTTATGCAGATTGGACAGCAAGTGGAAGACTTTATAAACCAATAGAAGAAAAGTTAATACAAGAGTTTGGTCCATTTGTAGCAAATACACATACCGAAACTTCCACTACTGGAAGTTTAATGACAACAGCATACAACAAAGCACGAAAAATTATAAAAACCCATGTTAATGCAGGGCAGCAAGATTGTATAATTTCTTATGGTTCCGGAATGACCGGTGTAATTAACAAATTTCAGCGAATATTAGGTTTACGTATTGCTGAGCAACACAAAAACCGAATAAATATACCGGATGTAGAGAAGCCGGTTGTATTTGTTACCCACATGGAGCACCATTCCAATCAAACTTCATGGCTGGAAACAATATGTGATATAGAATGGATAATGCCAAATGAAAAAGGGTTGGTTGAGCTGAAAAATTTAGAACTACTTTTAGAAAAGTACAAAGACAGAAAAATAAAATATGCATCCGTAACTGCCTGCTCTAATGTTACCGGTATTCAAACCCCATACTATGAGATAGCAGAAATAATGCATAAGCATGGAGGCTATTGTTTTGTTGATTTTGCTTGTTCTGCTCCTTATGTAAAAATAGATATGCACCCTGCAAATCCATTGCAATATTTAGATGCGATATTTTTCTCTCCTCATAAGTTTCTTGGAGGGCCGGGAACTACAGGTATTGTTATTTTTAATTCAGCATTATATACGCTTAATGTGCCGGATAATCCGGGTGGTGGAACCGTTAAATGGACAAATCCATGGAAAGAACATGGCTATATTGAGGATATAGAAAGTAGGGAAGATGGCGGAACTCCTCCTTTTTTGCAAACTATAAAAACTGCGCTTTGTGTTCAGTTGAAAGAGCAAATGGGTATTGATAAAATGTTGCAACGTGAGGAAGAGATCTTACATAAATTAATTCCTGCTTTAAAAGCGATACCAAAATTGCATTTGTTAGCAGGCAATGTTGAAGATAGACTTGGTGTATTATCTTTTTATATTGATGGATTGCACTATAATCTTGGTGTTAAACTATTGAACGATAAATTTGGTGTTCAAACACGTGGCGGATGCTCATGTGCCGGTACATACGGACATTTTTTATTAAATGTTTCTAAGGATTATTCACATGAAATAACATGTAAAATTGATCAAGGTGATTTGTCGGATAAACCGGGATGGATACGTGTGTCAATTCATCCAACGATGACGGATGAAGAAATTGATTATATCATTAATGCTGTAACGCAAACTGCACTCCATTACAATGAATGGAAAAATGATTATTCATACGACAATCACACCAATGAATTTGTGCATAATACTATCCCAAATAATGAAGAAAAAATTGTTGAAGGTTGGTTTAGGATAAAGAAGCCTTAAAACAAAACAATCTTTATGCATACTTTCATTTGAAATTTCTGAAAGAAATTAGAAAACACTTTTTCAAATTCTTACTTGCTCTATTTCATATTTCATTCCAGCTTAATGCCATTTTTACAACTCAAAGTTGCTAAAATACTTATTATTTTTTCTTTTCTATCTCAATGTTTTACACATTAGTTTATAATTCTCAAAAGCCTATATAATTAGTAATGAGTTTATGTAAAATTAATTTGCCTATGCACGTTCAACTTCTATATTTGCACAAAAAAATGGGGGATTAGCTCATTTGGCTAGAGCGCTTGCATGGCATGCAAGAGGTGATCGGTTCGAATCCGATATTCTCCACAAAGCCTAATTCATTTACTCTGTATTCTTTACTTTTTTCATTTCAATTTTCCACTTACATTTTTATAAAATAATGTGCGCTATTTCATCCAATCCTATATATTGCACTTAATGCGCAGTATTTTTTGTTTTTGTTTAGGAATTTTTTGTTGTTTCCAGTCCTTTGGAAATACAGATTCTACCAAAATATTGCAGTTTCAGTTAATGCCTGAAAGATTAATTCCTGCATATACTGCTGATGCACGTACACATCGCTTGCAATTATTAAAACGAACACAAGGAACCGAGTTTTACGGAAGTATGGGAACTCAATTTCCTATCATAAATGCTAAAGGATTTAATAAAATACTACAAGTGAGTTTGGCAGGCAGTACATACCTTACACTTGAGCGTTATGTTAAGCATGGTAGTGTATTGAATGTTGATTTTTTTGTGGATTTACTTTTTGACCTGGAGCTATCAAAACAATGGTACTTGCGTGGTGGATTAGGACACACCAGCCAGCATATAGCAGATGATGCATTGATAGCCGGAATTACACCAAAAAATTATGTTAAAGATTACGGGCAATTATTTAGTATTCATCGCTTGCTACAAAATCGATTGATGTTTTATGAAGGCTTTTATTATTTTGATAATTTTAAAATAGGTGAAACTATGCCAATAGATTGGTCGAAAAAAATAATGCTGCAAACCGGTGCTGAGATACAAGTATTGCAATGGAATAAGATTTATGCTTTATACGTTGCAGGTGATGTTAAGTTTAGACAGGAGTTTAATTTTGGTACAACACAAAACTTACAGTTGGGATATGTTATTTCAAAAACACAAAGCAAAAATATACGATTAGCTTATAATTATCTTAGTGGTTATGATGAAAGAGGACAGTTTTATAACAAAAAGGTTAATTTACATACCGTAGGTATTTATTTGGAGTTGTAAAATGATGTATCGGTTGGGTATTCTGCTTTTTTTAATATGCATTGTAAATTGTGTACATGCACAAAGCGATACAGTAGCAATACATTCAAATGATAAAAAAAAATCAATCGACAATTTCGATTTCAAAAAATCATTGGTTATAGCCGGATTGGTTGTACAACAAACGGGAAGTACATTAATTGAATACGATTGGTGGTGGAAAAGTACAGCACAACCTTTTCATTTTGAAAAAGATGGTTTTTGGAATAATTACAGTTTGGGTTTAGACAAATTTGGTCATGCTTTCACTTCCTATGCATTTACTGTGGCAATTAATGAATCCATGAAATGGGCTGATTTTTCAGAAAAAACAAGGATATATACCGGAATTGCATTACCTGCTTTTTGGGCATTAAGTATTGAAATAGGTGATGCAATGTCACCTTATGGATTTTCATTAACTGACTTGGCTGCCAATTTTAGCGGTATAGCTTATGGTACTTTGCAAGAAAAATATCCAAGTTTAAAAAATGTAATGTTTAAGTACAGTTATTATCCTGCTGAGCGAAACTTTAGACTAAGTGAACGATACGATTATCACATTTATTGGTTAACTTTTAATATGCATAATATTTTACCTTCTGGTATTGGAAGATATTGGCCTGAGATTATAAATTTGGCTGCCGGTTATGGTATTGAAGGTTGGAATAGTGCACCGCCTTTACGAAGAGAATTTATGGTAGGTATTGATTTAAACCTTCAGGCTTTAAAAACTAAAAACAAAACATTAACAGCAATCCGAAATTCATTAGATATTTTTCATATACCCATGCCGGGAATTAAATATACAGAAGATAAAGGCACATCAAAACATTGGTTACTATTTTATTAAAATTATGGAATTAAAAAATAAAGTGGCGGTAGTTACCGGAGTAAGTAAAGGCATTGGATATCACACTGCATTGCAATTATTGCAGCAAGGTTGTATGGTATATGGTTTGGGAAGAAATAATCAAATTTCTCACCCTAATTTCTCATATATATCCTGTGATATTCGTAATAAGGAAGAAGTAGAAACAGTTTTTAATAGAATTATAAAAGAGCAAGCAGCTATTCATATTTTAATAAATAATGCAGGGCTTGGGTACTTTGGTTGGTTAGAAGAAATGACCTATACCCAGTGGGATGAAATGATGCAAACCAATGTAAATGGTATATTTTATTGCTGCAAGCAAGTATTACCAATTATGAAGCAACAACAATGTGGGCACATTGTAAACATAGCATCAACGGCAGCATTAGAAGGAATGCCACAAGTAGCCGCATATTGTGCAAGTAAATGGGCTGTAAAAGGACTAAGTGAATCGTTGTTTAAAGAAGTGCGTGATTTTAAAATTAAAGTAACTTGTATTTATCCGGGAAGTACTAAAACAGATTTTTTCAGGAACAGTGCAAATATAAAACCACATGATTATATGTTGATGCCTGAAGATGTGGCGGCTAATATTTTATATGCTTTGCAAGCACCGGATAATTTTCATACAGTGAATTTAGAAATTCGTCCATTGCAACCCAAAGGACCTAAAACTAAATAGCTAATTAGAAGGATTTTTAAAAGACTTATTAAGTCTTAAATATAAGTATCATTTATTGTATTGAATTAATTATCTTTTTTAAATATCCGTTTTAAAACTTCTATTTTTGCTTTATGCTAACAATAAAAAACTATATCAATGGTGCATTGGTAGAACCTATTTCAAAAAAATATATTGATAATTATAACCCTTCTACGGGAAAAGTTTTTTCGCTTTGCCCGGATAGTGATGAGCAAGATGTAGAAATGGCTTATCAAGCTGCAAATGCTGCATTTGAACAGTGGAGTAATACTTCAGCCGAAAAGCGAAGCAAAATAATGTTGCGCATAAGTTCATTAATTGAAAAAAACATTGAAAAATTTGCTGAGGCTGAAACAATGGATCAAGGCAAACCCCTTTGGTTGTCGCGCAATGGAGAGATACCACGTGCTGTAAGTAATATTCATTTTTTTGGAACTGCAATTGAACATTTTGCAAGCGAAGCACACCCAATGGGAAACCATGCTGTGAACTATACCTTACGAACACCAATAGGTGTAGTTGGTTGCATTTCGCCTTGGAATTTACCTTTGTATTTATTTACCTGGAAAATTGCACCTGCTATTGCTTCCGGTAATTGTGTTGTGGCTAAGCCCAGTGAAATTACTCCGTACACTGCATATTTGTTAAGTGAAATTTGTATAGAGGCCGGACTGCCTGCAGGAGTTTTAAATATTGTACATGGATTAGGTGCTAAAGTAGGTTCAGCCATAACAAGCCATGTAGGAATTAAAGCTATAAGTTTTACAGGTGGAACCAAAACCGGTGCTGAAATAGCTCGTGTGGCAGCACCTATGTTTAAAAAATTATCCTTGGAGTTGGGTGGTAAAAATCCAAACATCATTTTTGCCGATTGTGATTTTGAGAAGATGCTTACTGAAACCTTGCGTTCATCGTTTTTAAATCAAGGGGAGATATGCTTGTGTGGTTCACGTATATTTATTGAACGACCTATTTATGAAAAATTCAAAAAAGCATTTGTAGAAAAAGTAAAAGTGGAGTTGGTAGTTGGTAACCCGATGCAAGCTGATACAAAAGTTGGATCAATTGTGAGCAAAATGCATTTTGAAAAAATACTAAGCTATATTGAACTTGCAAAGCAAGAGGGAGGAAGCGTTTTGTGTGGTGGAAATGCAGTAAAGTTGCAAGGTGAGTTTGCTGAAGGGTGGTATATTGCTCCTACTGTAATTGAAGGTTTACAATATAATTGTAGAACCAATCAAGAGGAAATTTTTGGACCAGTAGTAACAATTACTCCGTTTGATACCGAAGAGGAAGTATTGCATATGGCTAACTCTACAGAGTACGGATTGGCATGTACCATTTGGACAGAAAACTTAACACGTGCACATCGTATGTCATTTGCAATTCGTGCTGGGATAGTTTGGATTAATTGCTGGTTACTTCGTGATTTGCGTACTCCTTTTGGTGGAGTAAAAAACAGTGGAGTAGGTAGAGAAGGCGGATGGGAAGCTCTTCGATTTTTTACTGAACCAAAAAATGTGTGTATTAAAATTTAATATAAAAACTCAAATGCTATTGCAAGGCTTCTGCTAATAAATTAGCAATTAGTTTTTGCATAGGTTTTTCTTCATCCAGCAATGGATTAATTTCTGTAATTTCAATACCTGCCAAATTATTTAGTTTACTTACAGTTTGTAAAATGTATTTCGCTTCATTGTATGTTAAACCATTTTCAGCAGGTGTACCGGTTCCTCTGCTTAGGCTGCTATCAATGCTGTCTACATCAAAACTTACATATATTAAATCGCACGCACTTAAATATTGAAGTGTTT
>JACFNJ010000131.1 GCA_019454865.1 Bacteroidia bacterium | reverse complement strand
TTGGTTGACAGACTTACTTAACGCGATCGGCAACTGCGCAAGGTTGCAAACCGTTATGAAAAAACTAGTAATTTGATTCATTATTACAAAAACCGACTTGTAAGAAGGTTATTTAACTTTACTGTTTCTTTAATAAAGAAAACTATATCAAATTCAAGTTTTTCTACAAAAGCATCAATAAATCTTACTGTAATATCTTTTTCAATATACTCTTAGAGACTCTTAAACTCAATCTGTGTGCGGCTTTTAGGTGTTATTATTGGCATACACAAAAATATTGATAGTTCTGTTTTTATTTGTATGTTTACTTCATAAATAATTAACAGCTTGTGTTAATTACTACAAGTTTTTTCACAGGCTGACGTTATAGCCAATGGAATTGGACACTAAAATAACATACAAATCAAGACAGAAAATAGACAACAAATTTTTAGGTTTCTATGCTGACTATTTATTGCCCGACCAAACATACCGACCACACAAAGATTTAATTTTTACCCCCAGCGCTTTTTTTGTTTATGGCAGCCACACTTGCAGCACATTTTGTTTTGCTCCAACCCGCAAAGCCACCCCAAATACAAAACAAAAAGAGCTGCAATTTACCCCAAGCACATGAGACATTTAGAATATGATTTAAAGTTAGCTATGACAATTAAGGCATATAGGGAGTTAAGACAAATTAAACAATCGGTTTTAGCTGCTGCAATTAAGGTATCGCAGACAACATATAGCAAAATTGAGAGTGGTGAAATTGCAATTACACCCGGACAATTAAAAGACATTTCAATTGCTTTAGGCACATCTAATTTTCAAATTTTAGCAATTGTAGAGGCAAATGAAGTTTGTGTAGAAAATTATATTCCTCTTTCAGAATTATTACTAAACTACGCCAAGATGCTTGCTGGCATTGATACTAAGCATGTTTTAACTGATGAAGAATTAGATTTTATTATAAAAAAAATAAAAGCCCGACATGCCTTGTTAATAAAGAAAAAATAACCCAAATATTCCAATATGGAATATTTTTTTTCTTGACAAGCTAAAATAATTAGTCTCTATTTGCTCCAATGTTACTTTTTACTTTGACTGATTAAATATTTAAAAAATATGAAAACACTTCAACTTTTTTTTCTAATAACATTATCTGCATTGCATTTGCAAAGTTGCAAACAACCATACGACTATGTGCCACCTACACCTGTTGTGCATTGCGATAGCAACAACACGGTACTTATACCCGAAGACATGAAAGCACGTTTTTATTTTAAAGAAGGTACGTATTGGATTTATAAAAATATTAACACAGGTGAAACAGATAGTATGTGGGTATGGTTAAGCCAAAATAAAATTGAACCCACAAATCCTAAAATTTCGCAAAAAGGATTGAATAAATGTTATGAATGGTTCTCCTTCCAAACAAGAAATAAATTGTACATAAATGAATATTATTCGAATATTTCTTCAGGTTCCAGGCCAAAAGATGGAAACAATTTGAATGATGAACACATTTATATAAAGGAATTTTCTCCTTTAAACAACTATAGAGGAGATTTTAGAATTGAAATTAAGGGTTCAACATATGAAACACAAACAGATGCAGAAATATTATTCGAAGATTCAATCCTTACAGAAGAAAACCTCATATACAAAAACATACTAAACTTAAAATATCCTTCTACAAATACCAATGACATTTATAGCGATATGTATTATGCAAAAAATATTGGCTTGGTAAAATTTGTTAGAAGTAATGACAACAGTACTTGGGAATTAATCAGATATAAAATCAATCAATAACAATATAACAATGAAAACAAAATTAACAACCCTAGCCATTGGGCTTTGTCTCATACAAGAACAAATATTTACACAATGTATTTGAGCTGTTTTGCCATAGAAATTAACGTAATAAATTTACCATGCTCATCTCTAATCCTTTTTTAAGTAAGCCGGTTCGTTTTGGATTAAATTGATTAAGACGAAGCATTGCTGCTCTAATGGTTTTAGATGCATCTTTAAAAATTTCCATATCATTGAGCTGAAACTCCTCACTCATACAATAAGCAAACGTACGAGCCATACCACAATTGGCAATAAAATCGGGTATTACAGAAATTCTATCATCTGCACTGTTGCCTATTTTCCCCAAAAATATTTCGGTATCAGCAAACGGAACATTAGCACCACACGATATTACATCCAAATCATTTTCTATCATAGTATCTAATTGCTCCTGGGTTATCATCCTTGAAGCTGCTGCGGGAATAAAAATATCTGCGCCTATGCTCCAAATTGATTGATTGATTTCCTCGTATGGTAAAAACTCAAAGCCCATTTTTTGGCATGTTACTTTGGATAGTTTGTTCCCTTCTCTTTCTATAAACAATTGTTTTACTTGTTCTTTTGTTAATCCGGGATTGTGTATAATTCCACCATCTCTATCAATTATTCCAACCACCATCACACCCATTTGCGAAAGATAGTATGCAGCCGCTCCTGCTACATTTCCCCAACCCTGAATAATTGTTCGTTTATAAGAAAAGTTTGGTCCCCACAAATCATAAAAATGCCTTACTGCTTCTGCTACTCCCCTTACCGTTATCTTGTCTGCTACTAAGTTTTTTTTTGTTACATCCGGTGATAATCGTTCATCATCCATTACTTTAGAATATCCGGCTCTTAAATTATTAATGCGCTTTTGCTTTTCCGTTGCATCATTCACATTAAAATGACCATTTACTACTCCTTCTTGCGGATGCAATAAACCATACTTTTCTGTGACAGGTATTACCTCGTGTATCTCATCCACGTTTAAATCGCCACCGGTACCATAATAGTTTTTTAACAACGGCATTACAGCTTTAAACCACCTTTCCAAAACACCGGCTTTGCGCGGGTCGTTTGGGTCAAAGTTTATGCCTGATTTTGCACCACCTATTGCCGGACCGGCAACAGTAAATTTTATTTCCATGGTTTTTGCCAAAGAAATTACCTCGTGTTTATTAAGTCCTTTGCGCATCCTCGTGCCTCCACCGGCAGCACCTCCGCGTAATGAGTTTATCACAACCCAGCCTTCTGCTTCGGTTTCACTGTCCTTCCACTCAAAAACAATTTCCGGTTGTTTTTCTTCGTATCGCTTTATTATTTTTTCTATTTGTACCGTCATAATAATTATCCTTTATTGGATTACAATTTTAATTTTTTGTCTTCTAAAGTTTTTGTAATTCTTTTTCTATTGATCAATATTTTAAACCGTGCTTTTAAAAAAGCGAAGAGTTATCTCTCGTATGTATGAAAGATAACCCTTCGTATATATAATTGATTTAATTATTATTTAGCAACACTTGCTCGTATAATGTTTAAAGCTCCTCCGGCTTTAAACCATTCTATTTGCTGTTCATTGTATGTATGGTTTGCTTTTATTTCTTCTCTGCTTCCATCCTTATGAGTTAATACAATAGTTAACGGAACATTTGGCGAGAAGGTTGTTAGTCCATTAATATCAATGGTATCATCTTCTTGAATTTTATTGTAATCTTCTTTATCAGCAAAGGTTAAAGCAAGCATTCCTTGCTTTTTCAAATTGGTTTCGTGAATTCGTGCAAACGATTTAACAAGAACAGCATATACACCCAGGTGGCGCGGCTCCATTGCTGCGTGTTCACGACTTGAGCCCTCGCCATAATTTTCATCACCCACTACAATACTTCCAATTCCTTGAGCTTTGTATTGACGTTGTACTTTAGGTACCGATTCGTATTCTCCGGTTAATTGATTTTTCACAAAATCTGTTTTTTCATTGAAATAATTAACAGCACCAATTAACATGTTGTTTGAAATATTATCCAAATGTCCGCGATACTTTAACCATGGTCCGGCCATTGAAATATGGTCTGTAGTACATTTGCCTTTTGCTTTTATTAATAGCTTTAAGCCGGTTAAATTATTTCCATTCCATGGAGCAAAAGGTGCCAACAATTGTAAACGAGTTGATTCCGGAGAAACAACAACAGTAACCCCCGACCCGTCTTCTGCCGGTGCTTGATACCCCGGATCTTCTACAGCAAAACCTTTTGTTGGTAATTCATCACCTGTAGGAGGATCTAATTTTACATTTTCTCCTTTTTCGTTTACCAATGTGTCGGTTAACGGGTTAAAGCCTAAATTTCCGGATATTGCAATAGCAGCCACCATTTCCGGTGATGTTACAAATGCATATGTGTTTGGATTACCGTCTGCACGTTTGGCAAAGTTTCTGTTAAAGGAATGTACTATAGTATTTTTTTCATTTTTCTCTGCTCCTTCTCTATCCCACATCCCTATACACGGACCACATGCATTAGTAAAAACAGTTGCATCTAATTTGGTAAATATATCCAAAAGTCCATCACGTTCTGCTGTATAACGCACTTGCTCTGAACCCGGGTTTATTCCAAACTGTGCTTTGGTTTTTAATCCTTTTTCAATTGCTTGCTTGGCGATAGACGATGCGCGCGATAAGTCTTCATAAGAGGAATTAGTACACGAACCGATAAGCCCCCACTCAACAGCTAAAGGCCAATTGTTTTTAGCCGCTTCTTCTTTCATCTTTCCTATTGGTGTTGCCAAATCCGGGGTAAATGGCCCGTTTAAATGAGGCTCCAATGTATCTAAATTAATTTCAATTAATTGGTCAAAATATGCTTCCGGATTTGCATATACTTCTGCATCGGCAGTTAAATGGTGCTTAATAGTATTGGCGACATCTGCCACCTCTGCACGACCGGTAGCGCGTAAATAACGCTCCATGCTTTCATCATATCCAAATGTAGAGGTTGTTGCACCAATCTCGGCACCCATGTTACATATTGTTCCTTTTCCGGTACAGCTTAGGTTTTTTGCTCCTTCGCCAAAGTATTCAACTATTGCACCCGTTCCTCCTTTTACTGTTAATATTCCGGCTACTTTTAATATTACATCTTTTGGTGAAGCCCATCCGTTTAATTTTCCGGTAAGTTTTACTCCAATTAGTTTAGGAAATTTTAATTCCCATGGTAATCCTGCCATCACATCGCAAGCATCTGCTCCACCAACACCTATTGCAACCATTCCTAATCCTCCGGCATTTACTGTATGCGAGTCGGTTCCAATCATCATTCCACCAGGGAAAGCATAATTTTCTAATACTACTTGGTGAATAATCCCTGCTCCCGGTTTCCAAAAACCAATACCGTATTTATTAGAAACCGATGCCAAGAAATCATATACCTCTTTACTCTCTTTATTGGCAAAAGCTAAATCCTCAGATGCACCTTTTTTTGCTGTAATTAAGTGGTCGCAATGTACGGTAGATGGAACGGCAACTTTGGGTCTTCCGGCTTGCATAAATTGCAACAAGGCCATTTGTGCTGTAGCATCTTGCATTGCAACACGATCCGGGTTAAAATCTACATAATCTTTACCGCGTGTAAATGCTTTTGTTGCATTTCCTTCGGTAAGGTGGCTGTATAAAATTTTTTCTGTTAAGGTTAGTGGGCGGTTTACCACTTTGCGAGCTGCTGCAATACGCTCATCCATACGAGCATATACAGCTTTAATCATTGATAAATCAAACATTGTATCGTAAAATAATATTAATCTCTTTGTAAAATTTGGTTCGCAATTTACAATTTATTGTACGGTATTTCCACAATAATGCATTTTTAATCTTTTACTAAAGAAATCCGAAATAATATTATTCGCTTTCAAATTGCTGTAAGAATCGCATGTCGTTTATTGAAAAAACACGTAAATCTTTAATATTATATTTCAACATGGTTATTCGCTCTATGCCCATACCAAAAGCAAAACCACTGTATTCTTCCGGGTTTATATTATTGGCTTGTAATACATTTGTATCAATCATTCCACAACCAAGTATTTCAACCCAACCCGTGTATTTACAAACATTACAGCCTTTTCCCTTACATATTGTACAGGATATATCCATTTCGGCACTTGGTTCAGTAAAAGGAAAATAACTTGGTCGGAATCGTACCTCAAACTCTTCTCCAAACATTTCTTTTACAAAATAATAGAGCGTTTGTTTTAAGTCGGCAAACGATACTTTTTTATCTATATATATTCCTTCTACCTGATGAAAAAAACAATGTGCCCGTGCTGAAATTGCTTCATTTCTATATACTCTGCCCGGCATTATTGCACGCAGTGGAGGCGATTGTTTTTCCATTAATCGTATTTGAACACTTGATGTATGTGTTCGTAATGCAATATCTTTTTCAATAAAAAAAGTATCCTGCATATCTCTTGCCGGATGATTTTCAGGAAAATTTAATCCTGAAAAATTATGCCAATCGTCTTCTATTTCGGGACCGTAGGCTAAGCTAAATCCTAAAGTATTAAATATTCTAAAAATTTCTTTTTCAATTAGTACCAAAGGATGTTGCGTGCCTATTTTTTGAGCATCACCGGGTAATGAAGTATCAATAATATTACTACTATTTTGTTTATCCGTACTAAATTTTACTTGTGCTGAGTCTAATTTTTCTTGTGCTGTTTGTTTTAAAATATTCATGTATTTACCTACTTCTTTTTTCTGGTCGTTAGGTATTGTTTTAAACTCTTCAAACAAATCGTTTATTAACCCTTTTTTACTTAAATATTTTAATCGAAACATTTCTGTTTCATCCGCATTATTAAGTATTAATACTTTTACTTCTTGTTCTATTGCTTTTAATTTTTCAATCATACTCAAATCCAAAACTAATTATTTATTTCAATTCTTCTATTCACTATCTAATTCAAAATTTAATCTTTTAAATAAAAAATTGTTTTTATTATTATGTTGTGAATAGCACGGATAACTTATTTATTATTTTTTGTTTTTTTACTTTTCTCTTTTTATTCAACAACTAATTAACACACTAATTTATTGATTTTATGTATTTATTTTTCGTTTATACACATTGTGGATAGTTAAATTCACATCTATTTTTTTATAAGTATTATTCACACTCTTTTACACTTTTATGTTTATAATATGTAAAAAATATGGTGTTTATGAACGATAATTAATTTAAAAATAGTTTTCAACGGTTATTGCCATACTATTTTTTAACTATTCACATTTTGTGTTGATTATTCAATAATAATACTTTGTTCTAAATCCCAGTAAGCTCTAATTACAATTGGTTCAGTATAATAACCTACTTTTTCAGGCTGTATTTTTTCATTATAGTTACCATTATCCCATTTACCATTATTGTTTTCATCGGTTATGTATTTAATGGTGTATGTAGCCGGTAAAAGATTAGTTATTTCTATATCTTGGTTTTTATCAATTGCAAAAGATTTAACTATATTTTTTTCGTCATTTGTTAAAAGCTGAAGTATGTATTTACCTTTCTTTTTTACTTGTACATGTAATTGTAAATTACCATAATCTGCTAAACTATTAGTAGTAAACTTGTTTGTTATCGAGTCGTTCCATTGGTTAAAAACATCTTTACAAGCACTATCTTTTATTTTTATGCTATAATTTGTTTTTTCATCCCACGGATAAAATACTTTTATACTAAATGGAGTAAAATGTAAATACTTTATTGGAATTTCAATTGTATCTTTATATAACTCAATTTTAGATGTATCAA
>JACFNJ010000130.1 GCA_019454865.1 Bacteroidia bacterium | reverse complement strand
TCTGGTTGATATTGTATTCCTACATTGGGTAGATGTGAATGTGCTATATTCATTATTTCGTTGTTGCTGCTTAATGCTAAGGCACTTAGCGGTGGTTTTAATTCGGTAAGAATTAATGAATGGTATCTGGTAATAGCAAACGGTTTTTCAATATTTTCAAAAATTGGATGATTTTTTTTGATATATACCGTATCAACTTTACCGTGCATTGGTTTTTGGGCTTTAATTAATTTGGCACCAAAAAATTCGCCAATTGCTTGATGTCCGAGGCAAACTCCTAAAATTGGAATTTGGTTGTAAAATTTATTTAAAACCTGCATCATAAATCCGGCTTTGCTCGGTGTTTCAGGGCCAGGTGAAAGCACAATACAATTAAAATCTGAAATATAATTTGTGTTTAAAATTTTTTCTTCGTCATTCCTAACTACTGTGCATGTAGCTCCACATTGTCGAATATAATCGGCAAGTATGTGCGTAAACGAATCGTAATTATCAATGAGTAAGATTTTCATTAGTGAGCAGTTTTTTGCATGACTCATACACTGAATCAGGAGTAATAGAGTTTATATCAAACAAAACATCTTCAAAAAAAGATTCTCCAAATTTTTCGTACATAGTATCTAGTTCATTTACTGTAATCGGAAAATGTAAGATTGTATTATTAGGCTTGCAGGAGTACAATGAAAATCGTTTATATCGTTTTCCGGGCATAAGTCCTACAATTGGCACATAGCAAGCTACTGCAAAATGGTAGCCGCTTGAGTCATGTGCAATAACCAAACTACTTTGTTGTATATGTTCAATTAACTTCACTAAAGAGTGTTTGCCGGTTTCATTTTCTATTTTTACTTCTGGTATTAATGTTATAATTTCATTTACTTTATCAATATCTGATTTACCGCCATTAATAACAATTTTGTAATTTGGCAGTTCGGCATTTAGTTTTTGAATTAATCTTGCAAAGTTAGTTGAGCTCCATTGGCGTTTTTTTTCGCCAGCTCCGGGTAAAATTAATATCTGCTTCTGCTTTTCTATTTTATCAATTTTTGGAAAAGTTGGTTGTGTTAATGAAATTTCCTGTTCTAAAAGTATTTTAAAAAAATACACATTTTTGTCAAACTCAAATATGGGTTCTTTGTTATCAATTAATCTTGTATAAAAAAAACTTCCGATAAAGGTAAATAGCCATGCATCTATTGATTTTGATGATGCAGATCCAACTCTGTATGTCGCCTTAGTTGCACGAATGAGTATATCTCCTTTTAAAAAATCTCTTGCTGAATTTGGGAATATTGCAGTTTCAAATCCTTGTTTGTATAAATGCGTTAATACGGATTTGCGATAATTTTTGTCTTGAATTAATTTGTTTGTATCTATCCAATACCATTCATCCACAAAATCTTTGTCATAGGTTAATGCAATGTCTTTCCATAAATAATTTCCGGCTACAGTTATTTTATGATTTTTAAATTTTTCTGATTTTCTAATTGTAGCTAATAGGTTTCTAAACAAAACATAATCCCCAATTGCATCTAATCGAATAAGTAATAATGTGTTTTTTTTAATGCCTTCGCGTTTTTGATTTACCTTATCAAACAAAAAAGCATAAAAACAATTTAGAATATATCGTATTCTGATTGTACGCTTAATTTTTGATAGGTAAAACTTAAATCTAAGCTGTTGCATCATTCAGTTTATTTACTTGGTTATCTGCAATAGTTTTTGAATGTAAATTTTGTTTAAAGAAATTATACAAGCCATATTTCGATGCTTTATATAAAAATTTAAATAACAATGGATTTATATCTTTTTTACTTAGCAGATGAAAATTTGTGCCATTGCTATACAAGTTTAGTTTGTATTTTTTTGCAATATACTCAAGCGTAGAGGTGTGATAAAAAGCTATATGCTGCCCATGTGAGAATGCATAGTACCACCAATCTGTCTTTGGTACTGAATTACCTATTAATTCGGTTGAAAAAATTATTGTATCAGTAAGTGATAGCATTTCTTCAATCTTTTGAATCGGGTTATCCAAATGTTCAAATACTTCAAAAGCAGTTATTGCTTCGTAGGTAGTGTTTGGTTTATGTTCAAATCCAACAGAAATCAAGTTTTTGGCATATTCATCTAACCAATAATAGTCAAATCCTACATCGCGCATCATTCGAGTAAAAATACCATACCCGCCTGCATAATCCAGAAACTTTTCTTCTTTATTAAACAATGAACATAACAATACTGTTACAATTCTTCTAAAGCGTTCATTGCGTTGCAAAATTCCTGTGTCGCTATTGTTAATTGCACTTTGATACGCTTCGCTAAGCCAATAAGGCGCTTCAGTTTGAATAAACCTGCACGAATTACATTGGTAATAACCTATCTCATATTTATTCATTATTAAATGTTTGAATAAAAATGTAGTTTCTGAGTTACAAATTTTACATTGTTGCATGGAATGTTTATTAATTTAGAACAGCAATGATGTTTTGAAAACCGAAAATTTCTGTTAATAATATTTTGTCTTTTTCAATTTTTAAAAGTCCGTCTGGTAACACACGATAGAAGTTATACTGGGGCAATAAATTGATGAAATCTTTCATAAATACCTTTCCTATTATATTCATGCTGTTAAACTCAAAATGAATAGCTTTAATTTTATTTGCTTTTAAGCTTTGTTCAAGCCCTTTTAATACATTGTACTCAAAGCCCTCTGTATCTATTTTTAGCAAATCTACTTTTTGAATTTTTCTATCCTGTATAAAATTATCTAAGGTAGTTACATCTACTTCATACACAATCGTGTCTTTGTGGTAAATGTTTTCAAAAACACCTGCCAGTAATGTTGCATGTTCAGAGCCATCGTTGGAGGCATAATCATAAAATTTTAGCTTGCCAATTTCATCTGCACATCCTTTGTTTATGGCTTCAAAGTTTAATTTTTCCGATTTCTCAATCAATTTTTTATAGGTTTTCGGATGTGGTTCAAATGCGTATAATTTTATGTTGGGGTTATATTTTAAAACATCTTCGGCATAATTACCAACATTAGCTCCTACATCTATTACAACCTGGCTTTCACTTCGGTGAAGTATGGTGTTCAGTAGTTTTTTTTCACCTCTACGAACTATCTTTTCTTGGTTGTCTATACCCATTCCTTTTAAGGATAGCAGGTACAGAAATTTATTGATTTTATAAAAATATGTTTTAGCAAAAAACAGTTCAAAAAGTAAAAGTATTTTATTCATCTTTTAGGTTACTTATTTTTTTGTAATATACAGCTATTGTAGAAAAAACATTAAAAGATTGGAGCATCAATATAAAGTGAACTCTGGTTTTTGGAAACAATAATAAGCATAGAAATCCGGAATAAAACTGTGCTGCAAGTGTAGCAAAAGCAGAGCCAACAACACCAAAAATTGGAATGAAAAGCCAGTTTAAACAAATGTTAAGCAATGCGCCTACAACTGTGTTTATTGTTGTAAAACGCTGCATGTGTTCAACAATAAAAGCTTGGCTGTATGCTATACCTAAAAACACAAACACACTTGTGCTAAAGTGTACCCGCAATACCGATGCAGTATCGGTATATGCTTCACCAAACAGTACAGAAACTATGATATCAGCAAAAATCAAAACAAAAATTGTTGCCGCAAAACATATTAATATGAAAATGCTATACAATCTTTTCATTCTGCTTAAATACTCATCTCTACTTATTTTTAATCCATTAATAATAGCCGGAAATAGTGAGCCGGCTATTATTCCCGGTACTACATAAAACGCTTCACTTAGTTTAATTGCTGCCACAAAATTTCCTAATGCTTCTGAGTTTAACATTTTCTGAATCATCAGTTGATCAATACGCATGTATATTATGATGAAAAATCCGGTAAATATTATAGGAAAAGACTCTTTAAGCATCCGCTTGGCTAAGTTATTATTGAAATTCCATTTCGGAATAATTGTTTTGGTTCGATAAAAAAAGATTTGAACAAAAGCAATGATAAAAACTTCAATACTTATTAACCATACAAAAAATACAATAGGATATTGGTTTATTATTCCCCAAACCTTTAAAGCAGCACAGGTAATGGTTGCTATTTGCTGGGATATTACTGTATATTTAGCTTTTAAGTTTGCCTGAAAATAATAATCTACAACTTGTATTGGATATACTAAATACGACAATCCAATAATGATAATGTACATTTGAATTTGTGTATCTACTTCACCCAAAAATGCAATTACCACTATTAAAAAAAGCGAAAAAACAGAAGAAATAATCTTTAACAAAAACGTTGTACCAAGTATTGATTCAATAGATTCCTCTTTATTTACTATTTCCTTAATGGCAATTGCATTTAAGCCCAACAAGGCAATTGGATTTAAAAGTTGTATGTATGTAGATGCATAGCCAATTATACCAAAACCTTCCGGATTTAAATAGCGGGCTAAAAAAATTCCGACAATTAAATTTATACCTTGTTTAATAAAATTATCAGCAAACAACCAACCGGTATTTGATACATATTTTTTTATGTGCGGTGATTTGATGTTTTTAAAAAATGGTATTTGCACGGCACGCAAAATAATAATAACTGATTGTTCATACACTATTAAAAGTACTATATATTTTCTTTAACTATATTCGCCTAATTTCATTCAATTAATGGCAAACAATACTTTTAATACACCTATACTAATGTTGGTTTTCAACCGTCCGGATGAAACCCAACAAGTATTTAATGCAATAAAACAAATTAAACCGGCTAAGTTGTATGTAGCAGCAGATGGGCCAAGAGAAAATAGAATTTCTGACCGTGAATTAAGCACAAAAACAAGAGAAATATTTACGCAAATTGATTGGCAATGTGAGTTGAAAACATTGTATAGAGAAAAAAATATGGGCTGCGGACCTGCTGTAAGCAGTGCTATTACTTGGTTTTTTGAGAACGAAGAAATGGGAATTATTTTAGAAGATGATTGTGTGCCTGATGTTACTTTTTTTTCATTTTGTGAAACATTATTAGCTAAGTATAAAGATAATAATGAAATAATGCACATTGGTGGTTCCAACTTTCAGCAAGGAATAAATAGAGGTGAGGCATCCTATTATTTCTCATTATTTAGCCATGTGTGGGGATGGGCTACTTGGCGTAGAGCTTGGGCTCACTATGATTTTAATTTGAATACTATAAATAATATTGGAGATATTGATTTAAGTTTTTTCACTAAAAATAAAGGCATAAAACGTTACTGGCAACTGAACTTAATTTACAGTAAAAAGGGGATAATAAATACATGGGATTACCAATGGTCGCTTACCGTTTTAAAAATGAAAGGATTGAGTATAATTCCAAATTCTAATTTGGTAAAAAACATTGGAAACACGGATAATTCAGCCCATAGTAGTTCAAAAGATACTTCTTGGATGGTAAATCAAAATACAACACCATTAAAAGAAATTGTATTTGCCAATAATATTCAAATCAATACCGATGCTGACGATTATTTTTACGATAAGGCTGTAAAACCAAATAATTCAATACCACAAAAGATTGTTAAAACAATTCGACTTATAAAAATGATGTTAAAATAAGTTGTTACGTGATTATTGCTAAGTGAATTGTATTTTTTAATTGATGAACTGTATCTTCGCTTAATTATTTTATGGCAATTCAAAAACCTACATTACCCAAAGGTACCCGCGATTTTGGTCCATTAGACTTACAAAAACGTAAGTCCATAATCAAAAATATTGAGGATGTATTTAAGAAATATGGCTTTATGCCACTTGAAACTCCTGCTATGGAAAACCTGTCAACACTTGAAGGAAAATATGGTGAAGAGGGGGATAAATTGTTGTATCGAATACTAAATAGTGGAAATTTTTTACAGTCATATAAGGACAGTACTGATTACACAAATGCAATAGATAACATTGAAGGCAAAGACATTGTAAAGTATATTGCCGAAAAAGGTTTACGTTATGACTTAACTGTACCATTTGCTCGATATGTTGTAATGAATAGGAGCCAGTTGGTATTTCCTTTTAAACGATACCAAATACAACCGGTATGGCGCGCTGATAGACCACAAAAAGGGCGATATAGAGAGTTTTGGCAATGTGATGCTGATATAGTAGGAAGTGAAAGCTTGATAAATGAACTTGATTTAATTAGTATTTATCATGATGTATTTACTCAATTAAAAATTAATTATGAGCTTAGGGTTAATAATAGAAAAATATTAGCCGGAATAGCTGAGGTTGTAAAATCAATTGATTATATTACTACAATTGCTGTTGCAATTGATAAGCTTGATAAAATAGGAGAAGAAGGAGTACGAAAAGAATTAGCTGAAAGTGCATTTACCGAGAGTGAATTAAACACCTTGTTTGAAATAATAAAAAGTAAAGGCAATAACCAGTTTATTCTTGAAAACTTAAAGGATAAATTGAAAACATCGGAAACAGGAACAAAAGGTGTAGAAGAGTTGTCTTTCCTCTTGCAAAACATAGAAAATTGCAATAGAGCAACAAACAACGCAGTTAATTTAAAGTTAGATTTTAGCTTAGCACGCGGGTTGAGTTATTACACCGGATGTATTTTTGAAGTTACTGCATTGGATAGTTCGTTGATGTCAAGTATTGGTGGTGGTGGCAGATACGACAATTTAACCGAAAACTTTGGTTTGCCTAATGTATCCGGTGTAGGTATTAGTTTTGGTTTAGATAGAATTTATGATGTGATGGAAGAGTTGAATTTGTTTTCAGCATCTATACGTACAACTCAATCAAAGATATTATGCTGTTTTTTTGATGAAAAGTCGCAAGAATATTGTTTACCCGCAGTTACCAAACTAAGAGCAGTAGGCATAGCAGCAGAAATTTATCCGGATGTGAATAGAAAAAAAGCTATTGTTAAGCAACTGGATTATGCTAATGCTTTACAAATTCCATTTGCAGCAATTGCCGGTGAAAATGAAATTAATCAAAATGTTTTTACATTAAAAAATCTATTAACAGGCGAACAAAATACACTGAAATTAGATGATATTATTCAGATGTTGAAAGAATAAATTGAGTTGCCATGAACTATGCATCAATAAATCCATATACCGAAGAGGAGTTAAGTTGTTATGATTTAATAAGCGATGATGAATTAGAACAAAAGTTATCACAAGCAGCTACTTCCCAAAAATCATGGAAGCAGCTGGCAATAATTGAACGTGTAAAGATTATAGCTAAACTTGGGGAGCTTTTAAAATCAAATCATGAAAAACTTGCACTGTTGGCATCTGTTGAAATGGGTAAACCAATAGCTGAAGCAAGATTAGAAGTATTAAAATGTGCAAGAGCATGCGAATACTATGCAATTAATGCTGAAAATTTTTTACAACCGATTGAATCAATTTCGGATATTGGTAAAAAAGTAGTAATGCAATATGAAGCTTTAGGAGTTGTGTTGGGAGTTTTTCCATGGAATTTTCCGTATTGGCAAATTATCCGGAGTGCTGTACCGATTACACTTGCCGGCAATAGTATATTGGTAAAACCTGCTCCCAATGTACCCCAATGTAGTTTGACACTTCAACAATTAATTGATGATGCTGGATTCCCAAAAGGAGTAATTGAAAT
>JACFNJ010000401.1 GCA_019454865.1 Bacteroidia bacterium | reverse complement strand
TGTACCGTTACTCTGATCCTTGCTAATGTCGTAGCAAATCAGGAATACGTCCATTTTGCGCAGCATTTCGGCAAGGGTATTCGATGAAACAATGCCGTAAAATTGAGTATTAGGCAAATTTATTGCCTCTGAAAGTTCTCTTACCGGAACATATTGTGCATGCGATGTCAGGTTACCATCATTTTGTCTATAACTTCCAAAAAAATGGAACATAATTCCAGGATTTTCTTTAACAATAGACAACAGTGTTTCCCAATCAATATCATTTCGCAAAAAATTTCCTGACAAGGCTACATTCTGTGCAATGTTTGCCGTAGCATCTGCTATATTGCATATAAACACATCGGATACTCCATGATTGACAAACAAACTTGGCTTATCACAGCTTCTGTATTTAACAAGTATTTCGTTAGTAACTGACAATATTACATGCGCATTGTTCCCATCGACAATACTGTGTTTGTTATTATGTTCATCAACCGGCATCAATATTTTAAAAACATACTTGGGGAATGCAGCCAGCGGGATTGTTGCAGATATATCAAATGACCATACAATATCAACTCTTTTTTTTAATATCCTCAATATTCTACCAATATGAATCTTAATAAGTAAAGCATGCATGCCATACAGTTTATGCTTCAGGCCACCGGGGTAATACAATCTGTGCTTAATCACAAATACACCCTCAAAAGCAGTTTCTATAATCTTAATGCTCCCAGCAGGTATTCTCCTGTCAGTTGATGGCCCTTCAAGATAATAAACTGTATTGCCCATCTTTGCAAGTTCTACCGCATAGTGATGCTTGGAAATAAACATTTTCCCCCAATCTTGTTGGGAAACAATAACAATAGTTTTGTTTTTAAAACGAAACATAAGTAAGTACAGCTTATTTCTCCACGCGAAAATTCTTTAAACTATCTGTGAGGCTTTTTCTAACAGACTTATACAATGTGACATAAAATCTAATGCTACTTTTCCACTTCCCGCCAGGCACATG
>JACFNJ010000129.1 GCA_019454865.1 Bacteroidia bacterium | reverse complement strand
AACTCCAGGGCGGGTCGAAAATTAAGTTAACATCAATACTATATTCCGGAAACGAAGCTTGTAAGGAGTCTTTACAATTGTCCACTATTGACTCTCCCATGGGGCAAAACTCCGTAGTTAGTGTCATGGTGCAAGTAGCTTGCTTTGTTTCTTCATTAAAATCTAATTCATAAATTAGCCCTAAATCCACCACATTCAATCCTATTTCAGGGTCGTCAACATGCTTTAGTCCTGCAAGTCCTATTGCACATTTTACTTCATCGTTTGAGGTTACATTCATTTTATTACGGGTTTATGAAACAATACTTTTAATACATTCCAATTATACAAAACAGCTGTAATAATTAGTCCGCTTGCTCCTACAATAAGTGTAGGTATTGACGAAAATAATATACCACATGCAAAAAGAGAAAATCCAACAAGATAGCTCACACTCATTATTTTAAAAATCGTATCGCTAAACAAATCTTTGGGGTTTGGAGTTTTACCCATTGATGAGCGATGATGATACACTTTGTTCCAAACTATAAACGGCAATGTTTTAAAGGTCATTCCGAGTATTATAGCAGTTAGCCAACCAAAAAAAATCAGAAATCCATATACAATTGCAAGTGTTGCGTTTTCTACAGGCAAGGACAAAAGTATGCTAATTATAATTACAAGCATTATTATTGGCAACAGCAACATAAATACTGATAACAGCGAAATTTTAACCTGATCATCTACTTGTTTGCGTAATCGTTGTTTGTATGCTTTGATGCAATAAAAAATAAACAATACTACAGCAAGCAGAATTAATGTAATTGGTATAAAAGTTAATTCTTTTATATCAAATGTATAAAAGGATAACGTGTAAAAAACCAGTGCAGCATTAATTAGTAAAAATATAACCCATAGCACGTTGTTATTGGTATATTTAGAAATTAAAAACATAGGAATAAGCCGAGAGCCAACACCAATAACCAACAACAGAAACCAACCGATAATGCCGGTATGTGCGTGTAAGGGCAAATAATGCAACGAGTCAAAAGGCATTAAGTTGGTATAAGTAAAATTATATACCAATGCCAATCCTAACAATACAGTTAAAAACAGCCAAAGAATTGAAGTAAAGATAAAGATTCCATGAATGTTTTCTTTTTTACTTCCCGAAATACTTTTGGCAATATTTATAAGGAAAGAAAGTATTGCAAAAACAACAAAACGACCTCCCCACTTTGCCGGATGCCCCATGTTAAAGGTGTAGAATCCATATACAAGCAAAGGAATTCCAATAGCAGCAAGGACAAAAGAAGCATACGCCAATTTATCACTATACAATTTGCCTTCAATAAGAACCGGTACAAGTTGATGGCTGGCACCCAAAATAATCATGGTAGCCCAGCCCAAAGCCATAGTATGCGTAATTGCTAAAAGGTGTGGCGTAAAATAATGCTGCGTAAAACCGGCTGCAGAAGTAAGTAAAAAAATACAAGCTACCAAAAACGAAACTCCAGCATAAGCATAAAACGGAATAACTACTTTGTAGGATGTGGTTTTTATACTTTCAATATTTGTTGAAGTAGTAATCATTTTTACGGCTTAAAAATAAATAAATTAACCTCGTTGTCGCTTATTTCTTTTATACGATAATCAAAGTTTCTTTCCTGCAATTCGGGTAACAAAAAAACAGGTATTCGTTTGTGATATACATACAGTGCATAACCATTGGCAAGCTTATCCAATTCATCCAATATGGTAAGCATTGGTAAAGGCATTTCAAGATTTCTTACATCAATAGTTTTTATCTTATCACCATATTTTTCCATTAATTCTTCCCAATTATCCGATTTCACTTCTACTTTCGTTTCCTTGCTGTCTTGTGGTTTCAGAAAATAAGTATGAACTAAGTTTTCATCAATAATTTCAGAGTAAGATTGGTATCCTTTTTTTTCAAACAATTGAATTAACGGAATAGGATCAAAGCTGTTAATTAATCGCAAAATTTGATTCCCTTTTAATGTATTTGTTTTTTCTAATATTAAACTTAGCGGATCTTTTCCTTCTTCAATTAAGTCTCGCACATCCAAGTCCACAGTATTTTCTTGCGTTCTGTTTTTTACAAAATCAGGGATAGATTTTTCTTCGGCATCTTCCTCCGCAACTATTGTTAAATCTGCCTGAAACCCTAATGGTTTTAATTTCTCAAAAAAATCATTTACTGTACATCCCCCAATTTTACTTGCCATACTAATTGAGGTTCTGCCTGCCATAAGCTTACGCAAAAGTGGGTTTTTAAGTTTATTAAATTTTGGCGAAATACTTATAATTGCTTCTAATGCATCCGGATGTTGTTTTAGCAGGTAAGCAATTTTTGTATTAGCATTTATTGAAATCATACTGTTATCAATTCTTTATTGCACCCACCAACAAAATACATTCTTTTGCCGTTTTGTTTAAAATAGCATGTTTAATTGCTGCGGGTAATATATAAAAATCATTAGGCGAGCAAGCATATTCATCATCACCAATTATCAACTCCGGGTTTCCTGAAAGCACATAAATGTATTCTGTTTTATCGGGATGGATATGAATAGGATATTCAGCCAATGCATCAACACGTAAAATTTTTACTGTACCGTTTGGTAAATCAAGCAAGTTTTTGGAGAAGAATTTTTTGATGCTACTTTCTTTCCACTCTTCAGCATCATAGTTTACTTTATTACTCATGGTTTTAAAAAAATTATATGGTTGATAGAATACATCTGCAAATTTTAGGAAAAAAATATTGGCACTCCTAATTGTTTTTAAGAAGCACCAATATTATGTGTAGCTAATAAAACAATTTATAGTTATGCAATTGAGTTTTCCATGTCAATTGCTTTTGGAAACATGATATTGTTTTCTAAATGTATGTGTAAGTGAATGTCTTCTTCAAACTCTGCCAACATGCGATATAATAAGCCATAACTTGCACAAGCATCATTGGGTAAAGTATAGCCTTTTGTAATTGCATGTATTTCTGCTAAGTTATTTCCTACTTCTTCGTGTTCCGTTATCATCTCTTTTATTGGGTTATTTACTGAACCAAATGATTCTTTTGGTAGTGGTGTACCATTATTTTTTGCCTGCACTATTTGTTTAATGTAAGGAAAAACAATTGTTTCTTCTTTGTGCATGTGTTCTGTAAGTTCTGTATGTATTGCTTCAACAAGTTCATAAACTTTATGCAACTCCGGATGGCTTTGTCCATGCACTTCTTTTACCTTATGAGCATATTTTCTAATCTCCGGTAAGTTTTTCCGCACATATGCATGGTGTGTATTCACTACATAGTCGGCTAAAAAATCAATCCCCCAATCGTTATATGGCAATGCGTGAAAAGTTGCTTGCATTTTATCCGATTGTTGTAACTCTTGCTCAACTATTGTAACGTCTATTCCTTTTTCCAGACAAGCCTCTTTCACTGTTTTTTTTCCTCCACAGCAAAAATCTAATCCATATTTTTTAAAAACTTGTGCTTTACGCAAGTCTTTAGTTGCCAATTCGCCAAGTGTTTCTGAACCCTCTCCAGGCTTGCGTTTGGTAATTTTTATTTTCCACCAAACAGGTCCTTGTTCTAAATATTCCCAAGTAAAAATATCACCGCGCTCGCCAAGCAACTGATAGTACACCGGCTTGGGGTCGTGGTCGTTATGAATAAATAAAGTTTCCCCACCCTCTAATTCATCAAATCGGGCAAAAATTGTTGGGTGTTTTAATCGCGGTTCAATATTTGGCACCACAATTACATTGTCTGCTACCGTTTCCATATCGTATTGGTTTAATTATTTTTTTTCAATTTTTATACGCCACCATTGTGGTCCTTGTTCTAAATATTCCCAAGTAAATATATCGCCCCGCTCACCCAATAATTGAAAATACATTGGCTTTGGGTCATGATCATTTAATAAAATAAAATGTTCGCCACTTTGCAGTTCATCAAATCGGGCAAAAATTGTTGGGTGCTTTAAGCGTGGCTCTAAAACAGTTACATTTAAAATGTTATTGTTAGCTGCTTCCATGATTGTTAATTATTATTTAGTGTTTTAAAAATTGTGTGTGCAAATGTAACAGAATTTTATATAAAAGTAAATAAATACTTTTATTTTACACAATTATTGCTGTTGTAAGATTACCATAACCTTTATGTTTTTAATTCACCTCAAACTTTTAGGATATTTATCCTATTGTTTAACAACACGGAAAACTTATCAGACAGAATTAGAAACACTTGAAAAAGTAAGGGACTTATACAGCTTGATGTTGTTGAAAAATTAAATATAACAGCCTCTTTATATGGCAAATAGAAAGAAATGATAATCACTGCTGTTATGAAATACTTGTTAAAACATCTGAAGCAATTAATGTTTCAATAAAATTTCTTTTAAAATTGGACTCCGAAAAAAACGCTATAACTTTTTTTATTGGTTCTTTTTATTGTTAATTAGCATTTCCTTAATATATAAATAATATGAAACAATTAATGTCAATAAATCTTTTGGGCATAGCAATAATGTTAAGTACCACTGCTTATTCACAGACACCATCTAATGGTGACCACCATTGGATATTAAACACTACAATTTCTGACGAGTTCAATTATACTGGCAATCATTCTCAAATAATTAGCCAACTCACAAATAAATGGCATTTCATTGAGGGTTGGGGTAATAAAAAGGTTTATGATTCAAATTGGAATTTAATTTTTCCAAAATCCTATGTAACAGATGATGGCAGTAACATAGAAGTTGCAAATGGAGTATGTGAACTTTATGCTATATACAAACCGGGAACTTATAATTGGCCATGCAACAATTGTTGGAACAATCAAGGATCTAATCCTCAAACTTTTAATTACACTAAAGGTCAATTAATCAGAAATACCCAAACTTCTTTTGGATATTATGAGATAAGCATTAGATTGCCTTATTATCAGAATCAAAGAGAAAAAACTATTGGAGTTGGCCCCAACTTTTGGTTTTTTAGAGAAAATAATAATACGCCACCCGCCCCTTATGCATACGGAGAAATTGATGTATTTGAACAAGTGGATAATAGTGATATACAGTTTAGTATTCCGAATAATCTAGATAATTATTGCTTTGGACCAACGGTTCATTATGACCAAAACATCAATTCAAATGCTCGCACTCAGAATATTGTTTATAATATGATTGGTTGGGACATTCCGACAAGATATTACGCTCCTCTTAATTATTTTGTAGATTTTTCTGACGGTCAGTTTCATAAGGTGGGACTTGAGTGGCAAAAGGATTATGTAAGTTTTTATTTAGATAATATTGAGGTAGGCAGTGTAAATTTTGAGCAAGGTAAATTTTACCCTATGAATGCATACTTGGACATTAATTTGTCAGAAGAATTAAATATTTTAAATGTTACCCAGTTTCCATTTAAATATGAGATAGATTATTTCAGGTATTACCAGTTTGCAGCTAACACTAATCCTATTTCTCTAAATATTACAACCAATAATTATAGTAATGGAACACTTGGTTACGATAAACGATTAAATATCAATATTGGCGGTACGGGATTAACCACAAAAGTAGCTACAGGAACCAATCTCATCCTTCGTGCCGATGAGTTTATTACTCTTGATGAAGGTTTCGAGATTGATGACGAGACCCAAATGTACTTACAGGTTACTACAAGATAACGGGATGAGAAAATATATTATAATACTTTTAGTTTTTTTTTCATTTCTTGCTTGTAAGCATGACGATGAAATAGTTTCGAAAGATGGACGAGTAGATTTAACAAGAAATATGCCTCAAGAAAGTAGGTGGGGACTTGTAATTCCTATTTTAGACAGTATTGACGAAAATGGTGGCATTTACTTTGGTGGAAACTTCCCTGTCAAATATGAATTATATTCGATTTTTGGGCTTCAAAGCATCAATAAATATCATACAAAATATCTCCGTAGTAGAGAAATACTAGACCCCAATGGCCCAGGTTTTATATATTATTCAGATACAATTGAGGTGCAGACTTGGAACAACGATAGCATAGTTTGTAAAAGTATAGAAGAGCAAAATAAGGATACTACAAGATATTCGAAATATACTTTTCATGGCAGGTACAATAATATAACAAAAAATGTTGAAGGGTATATTGACCCTTTAGTTCTTGCTTACCGATGTCCAACTTGCCCTGGTAAGGTTTACAGGTATTATAGAGGAAAAGTACCATCTATGTTTATTCCAATAAACTTTTAATCAATACAAATTATGAAAACAAAAAAAATTATTTTAACGATTTTCGCTATTCAAATCTCATCTTGCTTATTTGCTCAAATAAAAGTGGTTACCGGAGGCAATGTAGTGCTTGGCAGAAAAATTGACCCTTCAGCCTAGGTTCTAGTGGGCGAAACAGAACAAAATATTGGAAAGATTTATCCAAGAGTGCGGTTCAATTCAAAAGCAGTAAATACATTAAGTTTGACATTAAATCATGAGGCGTTTACACAAGATGTTAATGATTGGGTATGGGTATCTGCTGGTCGAAGCAATTATGGCAATGCAAAACATTGGATTACTATGCTTGGAACATCGCATAACGCATTTATCACAACTTTAGGAACTATGTATGCTCGTTCGTATTTAAAGTCCTCTGACATAAATATTAAAACAAATATCGAAACGCTAACAGGAGCATTGAACATCGTAAAACAGCTTAGAGGAGTGAGCTATCATTATATTCCAGAATCCTTTTGTGGTGATAGTTGTGATAATGTTTCATTGACTGCTGCTAATAACGACCGATTGCATTTCGGATTTATTTCACAAGAAGTCGCACAAGTTGTTCCTAATATTACTTTAGATGTAGAAGCAGGTATTAATAAAACAGTTAAAGCACTCAATTAAGACGAAATTATCCCATTACTTGTTGAGGCGATTAAAGAGCTGGACGATAGATTATCAGCTTGCTGTGGGTCTTCGTTATTATATCGATTAAACCATAGAGACAGCATAAATAATAAATCAGAAAAAAGTTTTGGAAAAAGAAAATATGTCCCTTTGAATCTTAGCAATGACAAGAATAACGAGAATGTTAATTACAATATACATAAATTATACCAAAACAATCCGAATCCTTTTAATGAGAAAACAACGATTTATTTTGAAGTTTTTGATGGTTTTAAATTGGCAAAAATATACATTTACAATCTCCAAGGGGAACAAATAAAATCATTCAACATTAACAATAGTGGCAAAGGAAGTATTGAAATTCCCAGTTCAGAATTAAAAGCTGGAATATATTTTTATTGTTTATTTGTAGACAACAAAGAGATAGATACATATAAGATGATTCTGACAAAGTAACAAGCCAATTTCTAAATTTGTTACCTATAGACTATGTTCTTCAATCAATAAAAGTCCCCAAAAGACTAAACTGCTGACAGATAACAACAAGCTATAACACACAATTGCCATAAGTGGCGATAAATACTTAAAATAAAATTTTTCATATTTATTTTATATCACTTTAGTATGACAATGAATACTTATATATTCGCCACCTACGCCTCTATTGAGAAACCGATACTTTCCTCTAAAAGAAACCCATTTAAAAAGCAATACATAAAAAGAGATTAGCCATTTGAAAAAAAGAATTAACTTTGCCGCGCTTTTTATGCAGATAGAAATATTAAAATC
>JACFNJ010000128.1 GCA_019454865.1 Bacteroidia bacterium | reverse complement strand
TTTATTCACGTTCCGGTCAAATTGGATTATATCTTACATTTTGCTTCGCCTGCCAGCCCTATTGATTACTTAAAAATACCCATTCAAACATTAAAGGTAGGTTCACTTGGTATTCATAATTGTTTAGGATTGGCACGAGTAAAAAATGCTCGTGTACTTATAGCATCTACCAGCGAAGTATATGGCGACCCTACTGTGCATCCACAACCCGAAGAATATTGGGGAAATGTAAACCCTGTAGGGCCGCGTGGAGTGTATGATGAAGCTAAACGTTTTCAAGAAGCAATGACAATGGCTTACCATACCTTTCACGGATTAGAAACCAGAATTGTAAGAATATTTAACACGTATGGCCCGCGAATGCGATTAAATGATGGAAGAGTATTACCGGCATTTATTGGGCAAGCACTTCGTGGCGAAGACTTAACTATGTTTGGCGATGGCTCACAAACACGCTCATTTTGTTTTGTTGATGATTTGGTTGAAGGAATTTATCGTTTGTTATTAAGCGATTATCCTTACCCGATAAACATTGGAAACCCGGATGAAATTACTATCAAAGAATTTGCCGAGGAGATAATAAAACTAACCGGTACTAAACAAAAATTAATAGCAAAACCGCTACCTACTGACGACCCAAAACAACGCAGACCCGACATTACCAAAGCTAAGGAAATATTAGGTTGGGAACCAAAAATAAGCAGGGCTGAAGGATTAAAAATTACATACGAATATTTTAAAACGCTATCACCTGACGAACTACATAAAACAGCTAACCATCGTTCGTTTTAGGTTAAATAAATGGTCTATTTATAATGTAAGCTAACATATTAAGTAAAGTATGTTGCTTATATTTAAGTTTTTTCTAAGTACTTATTTAACTAATAATTTATTATTTTTGATAGTGTAATTTAAACCTTATTCAAGCACTATGTACACTCCATATCCTATAAAACATTGCTATAAACCGATGTGGGTACGATTATTTTTTTGCATATTATTTTATTGCTTTTTCTTCCATGCACAAGCCCAAAAAATAAATAAAGGGTTTGTGTATGGCGGAAGTAATGAACAAATGTTAAAATATACCTTTGTAGATAAAGTAGGTAATATTTATAATGTTTTTGAATACAATAATATTTTCCAAATTGATAGCCTTGGATATCCTATATCAATTTTATTTTACAACTATAATAGTTGTATTGAAAACGATAAATACAGTTGCAGCAAAGTATTAACAATAGTAAAATTTGACTCAACAGGGAGATACTTATATAATATAAAAATATTAAACGTTGAAGAATTTGACTTCCTAGATTATTTTGATATAAAATTTACTTCCACTAATGATCTTATTTTAAATTTGAATATTAGTGATAGAGACACCTTGTTATTAGTAGATTCAAGGGGAATAACTACAACTATTCATCCACAAAATCCTTTGTCAATCGATTCAAACTTTAACTTTAACTTTAAATTATTATTGTGTAAGTTTACTTCTGATGGCCAATTTGTATGGAAAAATTCAATTGTAAGAGAGTCTTTACTTTCGTCTTACTTCTCCGCTTTTAACTTTTCAACACAGATTGCAATTAACAATAACGATGAAATTAGTGTGGTATATCCAATCTTTATTTTCGATACAGTTTTTGCTATTGATACTTTTAATGTTTTTGATAACAACAACCAAAAACATTCGTTCTTTGTTAATACTCCTTATATTTTTCTACGGTTTTCAAGCAATGGGAATCTAATTTCGGTTAAAGAACCACTTAAAAACAAATTAACAAAACAACATATTGAATCCATAGGTCTTTACGCAAAAATGCACAATATACTCTCAGATGGCGAAAACACTTATACTATCCTACGTATTAATATTATTAAGCCCGATACTTTTATGGCATCTCCTCCTATTCCATTACAAATTGGGAGTAATTATCTGTTGTTTAAACTCAACAATCAGGATAGTATAGTATGGGTTAAGCCTATTGCTCGTCTTCTTAATCATCCGTATAAACCCTTTCAATTAAACCGATTTGATTACGACACCATTAACCATGAACTTGCTTTGGCTATTCCTTATGATCCTTTCTTTTATTCCTTTTTATTCGATTCCTCGTTTTATGGATACTTCACCGGCTCTTACATTTGCAGATTAAACGGCAATGGCGATATACTCTCTTATACTGCAATTGTGGGTAACGATTTTAGAGAAACCATTACCTCTATTTCGTATAACCTTAACAGGCAACTTATTATTATTGGGCATACCAATGGTGATGATATGCGATTACGTAATTTTTTACCACCTAACCCTGCTTCGCAAACTACCTTATTTGTTGCACAATTAGACAGCCTTAACAATGTTATTGCAGCTGATGCAATTATTAGCAATTCTAATCGTATGAGTACGAGTATTTTTGTAAATGAATACAGAATGGGTGAACCTATTACCAATAAAAAAGGGCAGGTTTTTATTTCCGGTTGGTTTGAGGATAGCATTACGTTACCTTGTAAAACTCTAAGGGCTATAATTGGTGTCGACACTTTTGGGCGTTCTTATGACGATGGTTATATGTTAGTATATAATCCACTTAGGGTTATTGATACAAATGTTTGCTCACAGTTGCTTGCTCCAAGCGGTAGGCACCTTTGGGATTCGTCAGGTATTTTCTTTGATACCATTCCTAACGCACTTGGTTGCGACAGCATCCTGGCTTTTAAACTGCATATCGTTAAATCATACAGCTCACTCGATTCGTCTGTTTGCTTTGCTATGCGCTCGCACAGCGGCAAGTTTTTTTGGGACTCGTCAGGTACGTATTTTGATACCATACCCAATGCCCTAGGATGCGATAGTATTTTGCAAATTAATCTTACCGTTTTAAACAGCAAGGTGCTGCTTGACTCTACTGTTATGTATTCGCTTACTTCGCCTAGCGGAAAATACGTGTGGGATAGTTCCGGTTTTTATTCCGATACCTTAACAAATCAATTTGGATGCGATAGCATATTGCGGTTTAAAGTTACGGTATTAAGCAATTATGCTACTATTGATTCGTTTAATTGCTCCCCTATTTTGTATTTAAGCAAAAATGTTTGGATTAACAGTTCAGGTACTTTTAATGACACAATCCCTAACAGTTTGGGTGGCGATAGTGTAATTACTATTCGGTTTACTTTAGGCACAAACAGCAGCTCTTTAGATACCTCGTATTGCAATGCCGTGTTAAGTCCGAGTGGTAAATTTTGGATGCACAACTCCGGCTATTATTCCGATACTTTAACGAACAGTCTCCTTTGCGATAGCATTATTAACATTCACTTTACGCGTACTGCTACTACCGATTCTATTTTCTTTTCCTCATGCGATACGTTGGCCTTACCAAGCGGTAAAGGTTTTCTTTATACTTCCGGCAACTATACCGATACCTTACAAACCGTTTGGGGGTGCGATAGCATTTTATTTATTCAATTTACTCGTTTAGCTTCTTTTGATAGTATCTCCTATTCCATTTGCGATAGCTTGCTTTCGCCAAGTGGTAAATTTGTGTTCTACACAAGTGGGGTTTTCTTTGATACCTTAACCAACCAATTTGGATGCGATAGCCTCATTACTATTTTTATTAATAAATCAAACAATTTGCTTTCGGTTACTAAATCAAACGATATTGATTGCACCAATCCTTCTTCAGAGCTTCTTGCATCCGGCAATGGATTGTTTAACTTTAGCTGGAAACCTGCAAGCAGCTTAAACAATCCTGCTATACCTAACCCTACGGCTTCGCCTGTAGTTAATACTACCTACTTCGTTAGTGCTACGGATTCGTTAGGATGTGTGTTTAACGATAGCATACCTGTTTTAGTAAACATTACCGATAGCTTAGGATTTTTTCCGAATGTTTTTACGCCTAACCATGATGGCTTTAACGATTGCCTGCAACTGAATAGTGTTACGCCTTTTATAGAAATGCATTTTTGGGTATATAACCGCATGGGTAATTTAGTATATGAAACCACAAACCCTACCGACTGTTGGAATGGTGAAACCTTTAACGGGCAAAAGCTTCCTGATGGGGTTTATTATTTTACACTTAATGGCAAATCGGTATGCAACAAAAATATTAAGCTGCATGGTACAGTTACCATTATGCGGTAAGGGTAAGGTTTTGTCAGCCAAAATTAATTACTTGCTGCAATAAAAAACAAAACATTTACCATGAAAGAATTATTTCTTTTAAACAAAGACATAGTTTATCTAAACTTTGGTTCGTTTGGTGCATGCCCGCGCGAGATTTTTGAAGATTATATAAAATGGCAATATGTATTAGAAGCAGAACCCGTACAGTTTATTACAACAGATGGAGCAAACTACATTCGTGAATCAGCAAAAGCACTTGCACAATATATTCATTGCAATCCACAAGATTTAGTTTTTGTACCTAATCCTACACATGCCATCAACATTATTGCAAAAAACCTTAACCTTTTACCTAATGATGAAGTGCTAACAACCGATTTAGAATACGGTGCTATGGACAGAACATTTCGCTATTATTGCCAAAAAGCAAATGCAAAATACATTCGCCAACACATTCAACTTCCGCTTGTAAGTAAACAACAGTTTATTGAAGATTTTTGTAAAGGGTTTTCATCACGCACCAAGGTTGTTTTTATCAGTCACATTACAAGCAGTACAGCATTAATTTTTCCGGTAAAAGAAATATGTGAAGAAGCAAAAAAACGAGGTATAACAACAATTGTAGATGGAGCACATGTACCGGGGCATATTTCGCTTAATATATCAGACATAAATGCGGATTACTATACCGGAGCTTGCCACAAATGGATGATGACACCCAAAGGATGCTCGTTTTTACATACAAAAAACGAATTACAAAACAACTTAGACCCATTAATAATAAGTTGGGGATATGATAGTATAGCACCAAGCTCATCGCGCTATTGGGATTATCACCAATTTAATGGCACTCGTGATTTTTCGGCATATCTTACCTTACCCAAAGCACTTGCTTTTATGCAAAAATACCATTGGGAAAATGTAGCCAATCAGTGCCACTTAAATTTAATGCAAAAAGCACCCGAATTATTTACATTACTTCAAACCACACCATTGGCTCCGCTTAACAATGAATTTATGGGACAAATGGTAAGTGCCGAAATTAAAACTACTGAACCCGAAAAACTGCAACGCACATTGTTTGAAAAACACCAAATAGAAATACCTATTATGCGCCATGATGATAAATGCTATATACGAATATCGTATCAGGCATTTAATAACAATGCCGAGATAGATTACTTGTACAAATGCTTACACCGGGAAATTAATAGCAACTAAAATTAATTTGTACTGCATTCTAAATTTAAAAACTAATAGTAGTAAATACTTCAATTTTGGTATTTAAATTCCGTGTTTTTAGTTTTAATAAGCCAAACAAATAAAAATCATCCTTACTAAACAAACAAGTAATTAACTAATCTATTGCGCATTATATACAACAAACATATTTAGAAAGATTTTAAATAAAATATTCAATGCTTATACATTACAATTAATGTATAGGTTTAATAAATTTGCTCGCAATTTTTAAGAAAACAAAATATGAATTGGTTTACCAAAATGTTTACATCATCCATCGGTCAGAAATTAATAGTAGCTCTTACCGGATTGTTTTTATGTACATTCTTACTTGTACATGCTTCAGGAAACTTACAATTATTTAAGCATGATAATGGCATGTCTTTTAATCTATATACGGTATTTATGACCACAAATCCGTTGATTAAAGCATTCTCGTATATACTTTATGCGAGTATTTTATTCCATGCATTTAAAGGAATACACTTAGCATACAAAAACAGAATGGCACGCCCAATACAATATGCAATGACAGACGGCAAAGCCAATAGCCACTGGACAAGCCGCAGCATGGGTATTTTAGGCACTTTAATATTGGTATTTTTGATTGTACACATGAGCGACTTTTGGTTTAAATACAAAAGAGGACACATACCTTACACCCAATATACCGAAAACATGATAACCGGTGAAATAGCTGCAACACCTTATGTAGATGAAAGCGGTAATCCCAAAACATTAAACAAAAAAATGGAAGAGTACGTGGAAGGAAACAATAGAATTACAATTGTAAAAGATTTGTACCAGGAAGTAGTATTTCAATTCAAAAATCCAATTATAGTATTGCTGTATGTATTAGCAATGTTTGCAATTGCATTCCATTTGTTTCATGGTTTCCGTAGTGGTTTCCAAACGTTAGGGTTAAACCACCCGCGATACAACAATGCAATTCAATTTGTAGGCACATGGGTATTTGCAATTATTATCCCTGCAATATTTGCAGCAATGCCCCTTTACTTTTTTTTCACCAAATAATAAAATCCATCGTTTACTAATATGACATCAACAAAATTAGATGCAAAAATACCGGAAGGTTCATTGGAACAAAAATGGACTAAGTATCGTTCAACCGTACCATTGGTAAATCCGGCAAACAAACGTAACATTGAAGTTATCGTTGTAGGATCAGGTTTAGCAGGCTCATCAGCTGCTGCTACACTTGCAGAGTTAGGATATAAGGTAAAAGTATTTTGCTTTCAGGACTCAGCACGCAGAGCACACAGTATAGCCGCACAAGGTGGTATAAATGCAGCCAAAAACTACCAAAACGATGGAGATAGTACCTATCGCCTTTTTTATGATACAGTAAAAGGTGGAGATTATCGTGCACGCGAAGCTAACGTGTATCGTTTAGCAGAAGTAAGTGCTAATATAATTGACCAATGCGTAGCGCAAGGTGTTCCATTTGCACGTGAGTACGGAGGAATGTTAGATAATCGCTCGTTTGGTGGTGTACAAGTAAAACGTACATTTTATGCAGCCGGACAAACCGGACAACAATTATTATTAGGAGCATATAGCGCATTGGAGCGTCAGGTTGGTACAGGGCAGGTAGAAATGTATGCTCGCCACGAAATGCTGGATATTGTTACCATTGATGGAAAATGCAGAGGTATAATTGCTCGCGATTTAATTACCGGTAAATTAGAAAGACATTTTGGTCATGCCGTGTTATTATGCAGTGGTGGATATGGCAATGTATATTTCTTATCTACCAATGCAATGGGAAGCAATGTAACAGCAGCATGGAAAGCACACAAAAAAGGTGCTTTCTTCGCAAATCCATGTTACACACAAATACACCCAACCTGTATTCCTGTTTCCGGTGATCATCAATCCAAATTAACTTTAATGAGCGAATCGTTAAGAAATGATGGTAGAATATGGGTACCAAAACGCAAAGAAGATGCAGAAGCTATTAGAGCCGGAAAATTAAATCCAAATGATTTAAAACCGGAAGACCGAGATTATTACTTAGAAAGAAGATATCCTGCTTTTGGTAATTTAGTTCCGCGTGATGTTGCATCACGTGCAGCAAAAGAACGTTGCGATGCAGGCTTCGGAGTAAACAAAACCGGTGAAGCTGTTTTCTTAGATTTTGCACATAACATGAAATACAAGTATGGCAAAAAAGAAGCAACTAAACTTGGTATTCACAACCCTACCGAAGAACAATTAACAGAACTTGGTAAAGCTGTTGTAAAAGAACAATACGGTAACTTGTTTGATATGTACCAACAAATAACTGGCGTTAATCCGTATGAAAATCCAATGATGATATATCCGGCAGTACACTACACAATG
>JACFNJ010000127.1 GCA_019454865.1 Bacteroidia bacterium | reverse complement strand
TTATACCACCAAGCATTGCTTGATATTTTTGCCCAACAACGCAAAGAGCTTTTTATACTGCGTAAAGAAAAATACTTCAGCGATGAAGAAATCCGTAAAGCCGAATTGCAATTGGATTTGAATGAACTAAGAATTACGGGTGCCAGTCATTGATTTTTAGGATAACTAATATGTACTTTTGTTAAAACAGAAGAGATTTATAAGTGTTATTCTTACATAGGTTACTGTGAGTTCACAAATAGATACATAAATAAATATGCCCAATGTTTTCATGGATATAAAAGATTAAAATTTTATCTACGTTGAGTTTTTAGAAAAATAACGACTGAATCATCAATAAATAAGGTTAAAGAGAAGTATAGATAATCTATTTGCCAATTATCTTAATATTAAATTTTGGTATTGAAACCCATGGTGTTATTCAAAATTAGAAATAATATATTTTAATCAATAGGTTGCCATCAATATTGAAAATAGTATTTGACATGAATTAACAAGTAAATTATTAGAATCATCAAAAGCTGTATTTTACAATGGCAACGGATACACAAAACCTAAATTCAAATATGTTACATTTGCATACACAACTTACATTTGTTTTTTTACAATGATAAACATTACCCATAAAAGCCGCACCTTGCGCAAAGCCATTGCGCAGGCAATAGTAAAGGTAAGTAGCGAAGCAACCATACAAGCCATACAAGATAATAAGGTGCCCAAAGGGAACGTATTTGAGATGGCTAAAACAGCCGGATTGTTTGCCGTAAAACGTACCGGAGATATGATACCCGATTGCCATCCATTGCCAATTGAATTTACTGCAGTTCGTTATGCCGTATCGGGGTTAGAAATTAAAATTGAAATGGAAGTGCATACCATTTACAAAACGGGTGTGGAGGTAGAAGCTATGCATGGTGTTTCGGTAGTAGCACTTACCATGTACGATATGCTAAAGCCTATGGATAAAAATATTGAAATAGGTTCCATTAAGTTAATACAGAAAAAAGGAGGGAAGTCGGATTTTAAAAATGTATTTTCTGAAAACCTTATTGCTTCCGTAATCGTTTGTTCCGACAGTATTTCAGCCGGACACAAAGAAGATAAGGCAGGCAAGGCAATAATTGAAAAACTCAAAAACTGTGAAGTATCCGTAGCGGATTATAGCATCATACCGGATGATTTAGAGCAAATTCAAAGCAGTGTAAAAGCGTTGTGCAGCAAAAACAATATTATCATATTAACGGGTGGCACGGGGTTATCTGCCCGTGATATTACACCGGAGGCAGTGCGTCCGTTGCTTACTCGTGAAATTCCGGGTGTAATGGAAACCGCCAGAGGCTATGGTCAAGAGCGAACGCCTTATTCTATGCTTTCGCGTGGTGTAGCAGGCATGATAGGCAATACACTTGTGCTTGCACTTCCCGGCTCTACCAATGGCGCATCCGAATCCATGGATGCATTGTTTCCACATATTTTGCATGTATTTAAAGTAGTAGCAGGAGGCAAGCACGAATAAATTTTTTCTTCCGATGTTCGTACTTTTTTGTTTATTTTTACCCTGCAATTAGTACCAATAAAATCGCAATTAATACCGATATATTTTCCGATACTTTACACCAATGACACCACTAAAACTACATTCCGGCAATATATTGGATATTTTTTCGGCAGACACTGAAACCAAACTTGAATTACCGTATGTAGATAGTGGGATAAGTGCAGGATTCCCTTCTCCGGCATTAGATTTTATTGATCTTTCTATTGATTTGAATAAACACCTTATCAAGCATCCATCGGCTACGTTTTACGGCAGAGTAAAAGGTGTATCTCTCAAAAATGCAGGTATTGATAATGGCGACTTATTGATAATTGACAGAAGCCTTGAACCAACAAACGGAAAAATTGCAGTGTGCTTTATTGATGGAGAGTTTACCGCCAAACGCATCAAGATATCCAAAAATGAAATTTGGCTTACTCCGGAAAATGAAAACTACCAACCCATACGAGTAACCGAAGACAATAATTTTTTAATTTGGGGAATTGTAACGCACGTTATCAAAGACGTTTAAAAAAATGTTTGCTTTAATTGACTGCAATAATTTTTATGCCTCGTGCGAGCGGGTTTTTCGCCCCGATTTGAACGGTAAGCCCATTGTTGTTTTATCCAATAATGATGGCTGCGTTATTGCCCGAAGTAATGAAGCAAAAGCTATTGGCATCCCAATGGGAGCAGCCGCATTTGAATACGAGCAAATGTTTATACACAATAACGTACAGGTGTTTTCGGCCAACTTTGCTTTGTATGGTGATATGAGTAACAGGGTGATGAACCTGCTTGCAGAGTATTCGCCAGAAATGGAAATTTACAGTATAGACGAGTGTTTTCTTAAACTAAGTGGTTTTGATTATTACAACCTGCAAACGTATGGCGAGCAAATGCGCAATACAGTTACCAAATGGACAGGAATACCCATAAGCATAGGCATTGCGCCAACTAAGGCTTTAGCCAAATTAGCTAATCGGATTGCGAAAAAATTTCCCAGTCGTACCCAAAGCGTTTACACGATAGATACGGATGAAAAACGCATTAAAGCACTGAAATGGCTGAATATTGAAGATGTATGGGGAATAGGCAGACAACATGCCAAGCGATTGAAAACGCATGGTGTGCATACAGCTTTTGATTTTACGCAATTGCCTGACGATTGGGTGGCAAAACATTTAGCCATTGTAGGATTACGCTTGAAGCACGATTTGCAAGGGATTCCAACATTAGACTTGGAAGAAATACAGCCAAAGAAAAACATTGCTACTACACGTAGTTTTGAAACCAACTATACCGAGTTTGAGCAATTGCAAGAACGCATTACCACCTTTGCTGCCTCCTGTGCCGAAAAATTACGTAACCAAAAATCATGTTGCAACTCACTTATGGTTTTTATCCATACCAATGGGCATCGAAAAGACTTGCCGCAGTACAGCAGAAATATCGTATTGCAACTGCCGTTTCCTACCAACTCCACCCTTGAGCTTGCAGGCTTTGCTACACAAGCCCTTAAACGTATTTTTAAACAAGGATATGCATATAAAAAAGCTGGAGTTATAGTGCAAGATTTTGCACCGGAAAATACTTTGCAAACTAAACTTTTTGTAAGCCGAAATGAAAAACATCTGCCATTGATGCAAGCAATGGATAAGCTTAACTCCGCTTACGGGCAGCAAAAAGTTAAATTAGCATCACAAGACCTGAAGCGCGTGTGGAAAATGAAACAAGAAAAATTATCGCCACGATACACTACAAAGCTTAGCGATATAATAACCATTAATGTATAAGCTATGTGTTTTCATTCCAAGCAATCCCAATCTGCACAAGAACTAAAACATCGCTTCAATGCCGAGTTTAAAGATGCAGCACAATTTAAGCCATCCGTTTATAATGCATTTCAGTTTCCTGAAACACCTGTTATAACACACGTTCAACCTCACGAGATACAACTATACCAATGGGGATTAATACCTTTTTGGGCAAAAGACGACTCTATCAAGAAAAATACTTTAAATGCAAAAATTGAAACCATACACGAAAAACCAAGTTTCAGAAATGTAGTAAATAATAGGTGTTTGGTTCTTGCTAATGGTTTTTATGAGTGGCAGTGGCTTGACCCCAAAGGAAAGCAAAAACAAAAGTACGAAATAACATTACCCGATAACGAAGCATTTGCTTTTGCAGGATTGTGGAGTGAGTGGGTTGATAAAATGAGTGGAGAGGTAAGGCACACTTATACAATATTAACTACCGAAGCCAATGCACTAATGAGCCAAATACATAATACCAAAAAACGGATGCCTATACTACTTGCTGCCAATACCGAATACGATTGGCTTAGCGGCAAAGCCCTAATAATGCAAAATGACCGATTGCAAGCATTTGCTGTATAAGCAACATACTCATTTTTTACTTGGTTATTCGGCTTAATAAGTTCACTTTTGTGACTCACAAAAAAACAATTAATAACGTATGCAAATCACTAAAGATTCAGTTGTTTCTATTCATTATACGCTTACCGATAATGCAGGGACAGTGTTAGACACAAGCGTAGGAAACGCACCATTGGTTTATCTTCATGGACATGGTAATTTAATACCGGGCATGGAAACAGGATTAGAAAATCGTGTGGCAGGGGAGAAACTGAATTTGAAAATAGCTCCTGAAAACGGTTATGGAAAACGCATGGAAGAATTTGTACAAAAAGTGCCTATGAGTGCTTTTAACGGACAAGATGTAAAAGTAGGAATGCAGTTTGAAGCAGGCTCGCAAGAGCAGCGTTATGTTGTGCATGTAGTTGAAGTGAACGAAACCGAAGTAACTGTTGATGGTAATCATCCGTTGGCAGGTGTTGAGCTTAATTTTGATGTAGAGGTAATTGCGGTACGAAGCGCTACAGCTGATGAAATTGCACACGGGCATGTACATGGCGAAGGTGGACATCATCACTAAATACCAAAAAAGGCAACACTAAGTTGTCTTTTTTTATGAATTTATCTGTCAAGTAGTGGATGAAATTTTAAGAAATCAATAGGATTTTTATTTCTATATTTGATATTTCATTGAAACATACTATTCGCTATATCAGTTTGTTTATTATTATGTGCATCAGCTCTAAGCTTGCTGCGCAGCAAATTCGTTTTATCGAAAACAAAGGGCAATGGGAAAATCAAGTGTTGTATAAAGCTGAAATACCCGGTGGTAGTTTGTATATTACCTCAGCAGGATTGGTGTATAACCTGATTGATGAAAAAGCATTACACGAATTACAACACAACAAAGCCGCAACAGAAAACATAAATGCTCACGCTATTTTTGTTGATTTTTTGCAAGCACAAAGCACCGTAACTTCTATGCCTGAAAACGGTTTCTCAACATTGTACAATTATTATCTTGGCAATAATCCGGATAAGTGGGCTGAAGGTGTAAAGGCATTTCAAAAAATAACTCTGCGCAATGTGTATCCCAAAACCGATTTTGTAATAGAAGGAATGGATGGATGGGTAAAAACTTCATTTGTATTGCGTCATGGTGCAAACCCCGCAAACATTCAATTGAAATACCGTGGTGCCAATCAACTTAAAATTGAAAATCAGGATTTAGTTACAATACATTCATTGGGTCAGTTTAAAGAAGATGCGCCTGAAACCTTTATTAAAAACGGAAATTTTAAGCAAAACATAAACAGTTATTTTGTACTGAGAGGAGATACTTTAAGCTATGGCTTATCGGTTTTCAAAGGCATATCGCGTTACGACTCATTAATTATTGATCCATCATTGGTATTTAGTACGTTTAGCGGTTCTGTTGCCGATAATTTTGGTTTTACCTCTACCTTTGATTTAAATGGAAACGGCTATGGTGGAGGTACAGTTTATGCATCCGGTTTTCCTACTACACCCGGTGCCTATCAAATAAGCTTTGCCGGAGGCACAAGCGGAGGAAGTGCAGGATCAGGCGGAGCGCGCGATTGCGGGATTTTGAAATTTTCTGCCAATGGAAGCCAATTGTTGTATGCCACTTATTTAGGAGGTAGCAATAACGAACAACCGCATAGTATGAGTTGTGATGCAAATGGAAATTTGTATATATTGGGCACCACAGCTTCTTCCAATTTTCCGTATATAAATGGATACGATGCCACCTATAATGGCAGTACAGATATTTTCATTGCTTCATTGTCTGCTAATGGTAATCAATTACGTTCATCAACATTTTTTGGAGGCTCATCAAGCGATGGATTAAATACACACAATGTAAATAATTCACAACAAAAATTACAATACAATTATGGTGATGAGTTTAGAGGCGATATTCGCATTGACCCGATTACAGGTAATATTTGTATTGCTTCTACTACTACAAGTTCATCTATCCCATTAGTTAATCCGATACAAAGCGCATTAAACGGTAGTCAAGATGGATTGGTTTTGATATTAACACCCGATTTAAAAACAATTTTATTTAGTACTTATTTTGGCGGTAGTAGCTATGATGCTGCCTACGGCTTACGAATTGATAAAAATATTTTGTATGTAACGGGTGGTACATTAAGTAGTGATTTGCCACGTAAATCAACCAATGGAACTTTCTTGCACCATGGCGGTGTAGATGGTTTTTTGGCAAAGTTTGAAATTTCATCAACCGGAAATATTACCAACCCAATTAATTTATATATCGGTTCATCCGGCTATGATCAAACCTATTTTGTGTCTACTGACAAGCACAATCGAGTGTTTTTAACAGGACAAACTACGGGTGTATTTGCTAAGGTTGGTAATGTATATTACGAAAGCGGAGGGAAGCAATTTATTACTGTTATTGATAGTAGTTTAAGTCAAATTGTTTTACAATCTACGTATGGTTCAGGCTCTACATATCCTAAGTTGTCGCCTTCGGCATTTATGGTTGATCAGTGTGATCGCGTATATATCAGCGGATGGGGTGGAAGTGCTAACCAAAGCCATAACTCCAATACCTCTTTGGTAAATGGATTAATTACTACCTCTGATGCATTTCAAAAAACTACGGATGGTTCGGATTTTCATTTAATTATTTTCAATAAAAACTTAGCTAGTGTTGGATATGCAACATATATTGGTGGACCAAATTCATCCGAGCATGTAGATGGAGGAACAAGCCATTTTGATGAAGCCGGAATTGTGTATCAATCAGTATGTGCAGGTTGTGGCGGATATTCTGATTTTCCTACTACTCCCAACGCATACAGTAAAACCAATAATGGCAAACGACCAAATAATCCGCGTGCTGGCGGTTGTAATAATGCTGTATTTAAATTCAGTGCTCGTCCTACTCCTTATCCTCCTGTAATGCAGGATACCACTTTAATTATTACTGCTTCCGATTCGTTGGTGTATTTGTTTAATGCTACCGATGCTAATTCCGATTTAATACGTGTAACATCAATAGGTGGACGAATAGCCGGTTTTGCACCACCTTATACTCCATCTCTTACTACCTTATCCAGCTCAGCAGGATTATTGCAAATGCAATTGGCATGGCGTAGCGGGTGTGAACATGCAAACGATACGTTAGTATTGTGGATAGGGCTAAGTGATAATGCATGCGAAGCCGAACAAACAAGTGTTGGTAAAATTACCATAATAGTAAAACCCGCACCAACTCCTGCTGTTAATATTTCATGTGTTAAGCGTAATGGTTTATCATCAATTCTTTTTGATTGGGAAAACTTACAACCCGAAAATCAAAAATATATCAAAGCAATAAATGTATATCGCAGTAAAAATAATGGTACATACATAACAGATACTGCAATTATAACTAGCGCAACTAATGGTAAATTTTTAGACCAAAACTTAGAAAATTTAGATGTAAATAATTATTGCTATCGCATTCGTACAGTTAATGTTTGTTCAGTTTTAGGGGATTTATCCCGCGAGACGTGTTCAATGAGTTTTGATACCATTGTGCGTCCTTCAAAGTATAAGTTTAGTAGAGATTCGGTATTGTATGTAAATGCTGTTGATGTTTTGGATGCAGCTATACATATTGCCGATACTGCATTTGGCGATTCTGTTTTTGTTTATTCAGCAGGAAGTGCGCATACTACTGAAAATTTTGAAATAACACACCAAAACGGATTTGGTAATGCAAGTATTCAATTCCATTTTCAAACATCATGCGATATGGTAGGCGATACGTTTTATGTTAAGTTTTGGGTAATGGA
>JACFNJ010000126.1 GCA_019454865.1 Bacteroidia bacterium | reverse complement strand
CCTGATGGTGTTCTGTTGCCTACTTCTTCGGTTGCTCCACTTGGTGCATATATGTGGTCTTCTACACTTTCCGGCAATGGATCAGTACTTTCAACAGCTTGCTTAAATTGTTGTTCAATTTTGTATTTGGCATCTTTCTCTATTTCTGTTAGCTCTTGTTCGGTTACACCAATGTTTTCAAGCAGTTTGCGTAATAGTGGTGTTGGGTCATCTTTGGAGTGTTGTGCTAAATCCTCATTAGTTCGGTACCATTCTTTGCGAACACCGGATGTGTGATGACCCAGTAATGGTACTTTAGCATGTACCAAAATTGGCTTGCGATTTTTTCTTACATAGTCTATTGCTTCTTCTATTCCTTTATAACTTTCAACAAAATCACTTCCATTCAGTCGCATGCGTTTCATGCCTTTAAAGCCTGCGGCATACTCGTAAGCATCCATTGCGCGCATTTCTTCTTTGCTTGCACTTATTCCCCAATTATTATCTTGCACTAAATATATTATTGGCAATTGTTTGAGTACTGCCATTTGAAATGCTTCAGCAACTTCGCCTTCCGTTACCGACCCATCACCAAAACTGCAAACTACTACCGGATATTCTCCTTTGTTGTTTAATTGTTGGCTTTCTTTGTATGCAATACCATGTGCAACACCTGTAGTGGGTATGGCTTGCATACCGGTAGCACTGCTTTGGTGTGGTATTTTAGGAAACTCATCTCTATTTAAACTTGGATGTGCATAGTATGTTCTTCCACCTGAAAACGGATCATCTGCTTTACCCAATAGCTGCAACATTAGCTCATACGGACTAATACCCATTCCCAATAGCATAGATTCATCCCTGTAGTAAGGTGAGCAATAGTCATACGGTTTCAGTTGCATCCCTACTGCTAATTGTATAGCTTCATGTCCGCGTGATGTTGAGTGAACGTATTTGCATATATTTCTGTTTGCATCATATATTACTGCCATTTCTTTGGCTTCGCACATGTGCATGTATGCTTCTAATAATATATCTTTTTTAATCATTTAGGGGAACAAGTTTACGCATTACAGCTAAAATTTACTAATGAAAGCATTAGTTGAATTAGTATCAATTAATTGGTAATTGTATTGTACCGTTGAGTGATACAATTTTGAATAAAAACTAATTATCCTTTGGTGAAAATATCATTTCAAATTTGGTAGTTCCATCTTTGCCATCAGTAAGGTAAGCAGTATTTACATTAAAACTAAGCTTAATTGTTGGAATACCGCCTTTTGTTGGTTTAATTTTTTCTACATGTACATCCACTGCAATAGTTTTACTCATAACTTCTAGTTCTGCTTGTATATCCGATTGGTCGTCTGAACCCTCTTGTGCTATAAAAATACGATCAAATGAGCCAGGCATAATCATAATAAATTTCCATTGTGGTTCGCTTATGTTTGGAAAGTAAGTTATTAGGTCTTCAGTTTTTTGGCATTGCATCATATTAAAAACCCAACCCGGCATGTTGCGTGTGTCGTAAATAAATGCGGCTTCGTCTGTTTGTACATAGCATCCTTTGGGATTTATCGTATCCGGAAATATTTTTAAAACAGTATTGTATTGTTCTAATTGTGCACTTGCCGTATAAGCAATAAATAAACTGAATAGCGAAAATAAAATGTGTCTTTTCATAATGGATTGCAAAATAGTCAATTCATTAAATTAGGCAAATTTTTGAATGTAATGTGTGTGGTTTTTGATTGTGTGTGAGGGGTACTTACGAATAAGTTTTTTTAAACTGACTTGAATTGGTAAAATTTTTTAGTGTGATTCTCTTTAAGAAAATTCAATCCAAAAGATGAAATAGTAAAAAGGTATAGTAATGAAAGTATTTAATAGTTTGTGCTTAGTGGTTTCGTAGAATGAAATATTATCTTCTGAATAGATTAAAAGTAAAAAGATAATGAAATACAATAAAGTGAGAATAAGATTTTTCAATTTATCTATCTGGTGTTTTTAGCGTATTTCAAATTTGAGGAATGTGTTTAAAACGATAAAATTAATTTCAAATTCCGATTCTTATTACCTGCATTTAGAGTATGTGTGTTATTGTTCAACGTTATTTTTTTGAAAATAAAGTTCGGGTAATATAATTTTAACTTCTTGTTCTGTTCCTTCTTTTAGCCAGTATATAATGAAGTTCACTTTTGCACTTTTCAATTCATAGTTTCTTTCTTTCATCTTTTCAATTTGTGTTACAAACTGCTGTGAAAATTTCAGAATTGATTGTCCTTTTGAATTCAAACATTCATCTCCATTCAAAGTCAAAGCATCACCGCTTGTAAGTTGAGAAATCAAATGTTGTCTGCTGATAAAGTAGTCAAGCCAAACATCTTTGAAAGTCAGATGCATTGCTATTTCGTTTGGCGGTAAATAATTTTCTCTATCATCAATTCGTTCTAAGTTTTCTGCTGTTAGATTGTCTAGATAATCCGAGTTTAAGTGAATAGTCAGGTTCTGTTTTGCTCTTGTCATTGCAACATATAGTTGCCTATTAAGCTCGTCAGTTGAAGGATTAATGTTTTCAAGCATTAGAAAAATATTGTCAAACTCTTTTCCCTTGGCTTTGTGAATGGTTGAAACAAAAATTGTTTCTCTGTTCTCATTGATGAAGAAATCTTCTAACTTGGATTCACGAATGAAAACTTCTAAATCTGTTTTGTATTTATTTTTGGGATTAGTTGCTTCAAAATCTTTAATAATATTATTACATATTTCCAGTTTTGTACTTCTGCTATATTTAGTTAATAATTCTCGTTTTGCATTTGTCCATACATCATCACTAATTGTGAAAACATCGTCAGTTAAATTAAGTTTACTTAAAAAAAAGCGGATTTCATCAAGGTTTATTAAGTTGAAACTATCATTTGTTTGAACAAGTTTTGCTTGCATACCATGTTTCAAAAGTAGTCCGGCAATTTGTAATGCTTCCTCATTAGTTTTAGTGAGTACACAAGTAGTTCCGGTTAATCCGGTTGTTAGTATATCTTTTACAAGCGGTAAGATAAGATTTTTACTTTTATACCGAATCAACTTTAAGCGACCATTGGTATTCTGTTTAGGAATTATTGGCGTGTTTTTCAAACGGTGTTTAATTCGTTTTACAAATTGATTGGTGAAATTTACTAGGTTGTTTTTGCTTCTGTGATTTTCTATCAACTCATGTTTTGTTGCTTTATATTCATGAATAAATTTTTCAAGATGTTTTGAATTTGCACCTCTAAATTCATAAATATTTTGGTCATCATCTCCTACTGCTATAACTCGCATTTCCTCGTTATGTTCCATTAAAGTATTAATCAGGCTAAATTCATCTTTATCCATGTCTTGCGCTTCGTCAATTACTAAAACAGTTTTTGTAATTCGACTTGCTTCTACTTCTTTGTTTTTGATTCGCTCAATAGTTTTTTTCAGAATCGTGTCCGATTTTTCTAAACTCCCTACTTTTCCTAATAGGTCAAAACAATAGGAATGAAAAGTTTTTATTTCAATATAGTTTGCTGCATTACCTATTAGGTTTATTAAGCGTTTTTTAAATTCAGTTGCTGCTGCTCTTGAAAAAGTGAGCATGAGTAATTGTTCATGTTTAACGTCCTCCATCAAAAGTAAAGATGCTAACTTATGTACCAACACTCTAGTTTTTCCACTTCCAGGTCCGGCTGCTACAACAATATATTTCGATTCGTTGTCATTAATTATTTTAAGTTGTGATGGTGAAAGTTCTCCAAATAATTTTCTGAATTTACCAGGTGTCATTTTAAGTTTTAAGTTATCACTTTTGCTTCCTGGGAAATACTTTTTGAGGAATGAAGAGTAATTTAATTGAAAGTAGTCTTCAACAAATTGTAGTGCAGCTTTGTAATCACTTATCATCTTCTTTGCATACTCACCAACAATATGAATTTGCTGAACCTTATTTTCATAAAATTGATTTAACTTCCGATAATCTTCCTTCGTGTATTTTTTATAATTGTCTTGTTCAACTCGTTCAATGGTCAGTTTATTATATACAACAAGAAATCCTCCTTCAATTTTTATAGCATCAATTTTTGAAAGAAAGAAAAGTGCATCTTCAATATCTTCAATTGTTACTTGGGTTTCAAAAAGTTTAGGTGATTTTATAAATTCATCTTTTAATTCATGAACTGAAAATTCAACAAGTACTTCTTCTTTTTCTTTGATTATATCAGAAGCATTTATGTTGTTTTTAGTATAAAGATATTCAACAATAAATCTTGCTAATTCATGCCTTTTTTCAAGTTTAGCTTTTAATACATCACTTTTTTGTAATGCTAGAATATTAATATAATTTTTGGTAAATACTTGATTTTTACTTTTAATCCAATTTTTTATTGACCAAAAATTGATGATAGTTTTTAATTTATTTGTGTTTACATCATTACAACCGTTTGCTTCCGCATTTTCGTTTAGCTCTTTTATGTGAAGTGTTTTTTCTTGTTCATCTATATATGGAAGCAGGAAATCCTCAATCTTACTATATGTTTCAACAATATTAAGAGAACGGTTTTTGTTTTCTCCTTTCTTAATAAATGCAGTTAAGTCCTTAGCATCAGCTAAAATCTTTTCTTCACGAAGTAGATTTATAATATTTATTACTTCTTCTTTTACTATACCTAAATGATCGCTGATATAATCAATTCTTGATTCTGCTGCTTCGTCATTTGATTGCTTTCTATTTTTGCTTGAAAAAAGTTTCTTGATAATTCTGATACCTTTTTCTTTTTGCTTTTCTTCAAATCGCTCCGATGCATTGATCTTGTCAATGGCTTCCTTTGCGTTCTTGGAAAGAATGCTATTCGCAAAAATCCTAGGTATGTTTTGCCCTCGTTTCAAATAGCCGGCATCTTCCAATGCTGCTATAGCTGTTGTAACTCTCGTTTCAATTTCAACAACATTATCATCCCATCCCGCTTTACGTGCAATTTCTAATGCAGAGTTTGAAACGGTTGATCTAAATTTTGTAATCTCTTTAATTGCTTTCCATACTTGCTGTATTTCTTTAATAGAAATTTTAGTTTGATTAAGCAGAACAAAATGTTTACTTAAATCTTCCTCGTTAAACAACACAAAACAATCGGCAACAATATTTTCATCTCGTCCTGCTCTACCTGCTTCCTGAATATAGTTTTCAAGTGAATCGGATATCTCATAGTGAATCACCATGCCAACATCTTTTTTGTCAACTCCCATTCCAAAAGCAGAAGTTGCAACCATTATTTTTGTGTTGCCATTGATAAACGAATCTTGGTTTTCAGATTTCTCTTGCTTATCCATCTTTCCATGATAAGGTTTTGCATTAAATCCATCTTCGTTTAATCTTTCAGCAAGTGAATATGCCTTTCTCGTTCTTGATACATAAATGATGGTCGGACAATTCTTTTCTTCAATCAAATCTCTAACAGCCTGATACTTTTCTTCTTCATTATCCTTTTCAAAAACTTTGTATTGGAGATTTGTTCTTGTTGCTTTTGATGTGTATAGTTCAAGATTAAGTGATAACTTTTCTTTAAAATACTCTCTAATATCTTCAATTACCTTTTGCTTTGCTGTTGCTGTAAAGCAAGACACAGGAATTCCTTCTTCTAAATTTTTCTTCTCTTGAATTTGTTTGATGAAATCTCCTATGTATAAATAATCGACTCTGAAATCCTGCCCCCACGAAGAAAAGCAGTGTGCTTCATCTATAACAAAACGAACAATTTTTCTTCCCAAAATCAATCGTTCAATTGTTCGTGAACGCAATGATTCCGGTGAAATATATAAAATAGAGGCAGAACCATCTTCAACCCTTTCAAAAGATTTCGCTCTTTCAATCGGATCAAGCAATCCATTTATTGTAACAGCTTCGGTTATGCCATTTTTTTCAAGATTGTCAACTTGATCTTTCATTAACGATTGTAATGGCGAAATTACAACAGTTAATCCTTTTGTACTTTCAGCACTCATTAATGCTGGTACTTGAAATGTGATAGATTTGCCTCCACCGGTTGGGAAAACAGCAAGAATAGATTTATTGTCAACGGCTGCTTTTACTGCTTTTTCCTGTAAAGGTTCCCCTCCATAAGAGCGGTACGTATCAAAACCAAAAAATCTTTTTAGTCCTTTATAAACGTCTAATGAAGTGTTGCAATAAGTACATCCTGTTATACAAGGTTTATTCCGCATTCGAAACATTATTTGCTCAACTGAAGGATAATTTTTCAATACCCAAGGTGGTGTAATTGAATATGATTTTTTGTGTTTAGTGAAAGAACTAATAAGTGATAAGCAATATGCAAACTCAATAGGCTGTTCAGTTATAATATTTGATAATTCAATGTTTTTACAAATTTCATTTTCGAAATTCCTGCGAATAAGTTCTTCAAGGTTTGTTTTTGTGCTACTGTAATTTGTAAACCGAAAAAAAGCTTTAAATTCTTTTTTATCGTTTAATAATAGGTAAAAAATTTCTTTTAATGCTTCATCTAATTGTTTAAAGGCTGCAATTTCATCGTTAAATAAATCTTTAGCTTTTATTGAGTCGTTTAAAGGATTGTTTACTTCATCCGTTTGAAGTTTATCGTCTTTTAATAAAGCATGATATGGTTTTGTTGGAAATAACAGTGGCGATAAAAATAGCGTATCAATAAAATTTTCTGAATTTATACCTATACTGTTTAATTCATTTCCTATATACTTTAAATCGTGATTTAAAATATTATGCCCGCAAATGTATTGTACATCATTAAGAAATTGAAGCAAATCTATAACTGATGTTTTGTGAAATGTGCTACCGTCATTTTTAATACTTCCTATGTCAAGTATCTTATTATTTGCTGGGTTTACTTCAATATCTATGTATGCAATTTTATTCATACTTAAAACAATTATATGTGTTTTGTTTTAAATATTACACATAATAAAACGCATTAGTTAGTTTAAATAGAGTGTAAATTTACATGCTTCGAAAACATTTTAACCAACAGCTTAAATTATTTAGCACGCATTGCAGCAACGGGGTCAAGTTGTGATGCACTCCAAGCAGGGATTATACCTGCTAATATACCTACTCCGGCTGATGTTAAAAATCCGATGAGTATATTTTTAATACTAAGTACAATTTCAAAATTGAAATAACCGGATAGAAAAACAATACCACTTACAGCACCTAACCCTATTGCACCTCCGGCAAGGCACAACACTACTGCTTCGGTTAAAAATTCAATCAATATATATACATTTCTTGCACCCAGGCTTTTTTTAATACCTATTTGGTTGGTACGCTCTTTTACTGACACAAACATAATATTGGCTATGCCAAAGGCACCTACCAGCATCGAAAATCCTCCAATTATCCATCCGGCTATGGATATAGTTTTAAATGTGGCTTTAATTGGTGCATCAAATAAGCTGGTTTTATTTAATGCAAAATTATCTTCTTGTCCGGGTTTTAGTTTTCGTGCTATGCGCATTATTACGCGCAATTCTTCTTCCAACTGGTTGGGTGTAATTCCGGGTTTTGCTTTTACTTCAATGGTTGCGTTGTTATACGAGCTGTTTAATCGAACGTGTTGTGCCATGGTGTAAACCGGAGCCAACAATAAATCATCAAACTGGCTGCCAAAAATACTTTCGCCTTGTTTTTCAATTACACCAATAACCTGATATTTTAATTTTTTTACAGTTATGGTTTTACCAATAGCATTACCATCCGGAAACAAGTTGGTTTTTATATTATCACCTATTATTACCG
>JACFNJ010000400.1 GCA_019454865.1 Bacteroidia bacterium | reverse complement strand
AATATGTGTTCATGAAATGCAACACGAAGAGCCGGTTACTGATGTAATATGTTTTCATGCACAATAAGCTGTTGAAAAATATCTGAAAGCATACCTGATTCACAACGATAAGGAGATTTTAAAAACACATGATTTATCGAAGTTGATATTTGAATGTTCACAGATAAATCCCGAATTTCAACAGTTATTTGATAACAAGATCGATATATTAACCAGATATGCTATCATAATAAGATATCTGGATGAATTTTATATTCCCACTATCGAAGAAACGAGAATTGCGTTGGAAAAAATGTATTATTCGCTTGAGTTTGTAAAAAAGCAAATAGGAATAAAAGAATTATTCGACTAAACCGTTAAAATTTTTCATTAACCCCTTTCTATTTAACTAAGCTTTTCTTAAATCGATTTACAATTAAAGAAATTGCACCGTCTCCTGTTACATTACAAGCAGTTCCAAAACTATCAATAGCCACATAAACTGCAATCATTAAAGCAATAGCCTGTTCATTAAACCCGAGAATTGATTGGAGAATAGCGATGGCAGCCATTATTGCACCTCCCGGTACACCGGGTGCTGCAACCATAGTAATTCCGAGCATCATTATAAAACCGAGATAAATAAAGAAATTAATACTTTCACCTTGCAGCAATAATATCGCCATTGAAGTTCCTACGATCTTCATTGTACTGCCGGATAAGTGAATTGTTGCACACAGGGGGATACAGAAATCAGCAATATCTTCAGCTACACCACTCTTTTTTGCTTGTGCTAATGTTACGGGAATTGTGGCAGCAGATGAGGCTGTACCAAGTGCAGTCATGTAAGCTGGAAGCATGGTCTTCAGAGCAGTGAAAGGATTTCTTTTTGAAATTAAACCCGCAACTGTAAATTGAATTATTAATAAGATAAAAGAGAGCAATATTATATAGGTGATTACTTTTCCGAATACGGTAACAATTTCGAATGCCTCACCGTTGTAGGACATATTTAAGAAAATGCCGAATATAT
>JACFNJ010000125.1:807-7811 GCA_019454865.1 Bacteroidia bacterium | reverse complement strand
AAAATACTTGCTACACTTAATACTAATTTTTTCATTTTAAAATGTATTTTTTGGATAATTATTTGAGGCAAATCTAACAAAATTTACCTTTAATCAAATACAAACAATATTAGGAAAACCGTGGTAGCTTAATTTGCAGATAATCAATGGTTAAATATTGTAATTAATTTTAATGTTTTTATCAAAATGGTTTTGTTTTATAATTTCTGAGTTTACATATTGTTATAAATTAAATTATATATTGCCAATAAAACTCTATTTATTGCACACATGAGATTTTATTTTGTACTTTTCTTTCTATTTATTTTATCTTTTACTGTTAAGGCTCAAAGCAGCTTTAGTTTTGATGTACTACAATATCCTAACGATTTGGATAATTATTTTAATAAGTATGGTAATAATTCAAGTAATGAAGCAGCAGCAGAGTTTATTAGTTATTACAATTCAGGTAAATTTTCTAATAATCAAAAAATTGCCATAATTCGACTGACAAACCAAATGTTGGCAACGAATTTTAAACCAAGTCCGCATTTTGAAAATTATTTTTATGCCATTAATGGATTAATTACAAGTAACCAAATTGCAAAATTTGATAACTGGAATAAAGCGGTAGAAAAGGCATTTAAACAAGGAACAAGTGATTGCTTTGATTTTTTACAAGTTTCAAGAAATATTTTATATGATAAAACATTATATAAAACCGATGGAATAAAATGGGTAGCAACCAATTTAGAGGTTGATTTTGTGAGTAAATCAACTCCCTATTTTATCTTTAAAAATACAGATTTGTATGGAATAACTTTGGGCGATACATTGGAAGTATATAATACCGGAGGTATGTATGATGCAGCTTCTAATATTTGGCATGGTAAATCCGGACGAACAGATTTTACACGCGTAGGGTTAGATAGTAATACAATTTTTACCGAACTGAAAAACTACAAAATAAACCTTGCTGATGGTAGTATGGTAGCTGACTCCGCAAAATTGTATTACGAAGGATTGTTGGCAACACCAATGTATGGAAAACTTGTAGATCAGGCAATGGCAATGTCTAAAGGTAAAAATTCTGCTTATCCTCAATTTGATTCATATATTAAGAATTTCAACCAACTTAGTTTTGGTAGAGGGAAATATACCGGAGGATTTGGGTTGAAAGGCGAAAACATAGTTTGTAGAGGAAGTGATTCTTCTACTGCTGATTTAGTTTTTTACTTTAAAAACAGACCGGTATTAAAGATTTCAACCAAAGGAATGATACTTAGAAATGATAAGTTGCAAACACTAAAATCAAGTGTAACAATTTATATGGAGAAGGATTCAATTTATCATCCGCAATTGGAGTTTTCATACCGATTGAAAGATGATTTAATTACACTCTATCGGGATAAGGAACAAGGAATAAGTAGTGCACCATTTTATGATAGTTACCACAAGGTAGAATTTTATTGTGATGTGATAAATTGGGATTTGAATAATCCGGCAATTGCAATTGATATGCTTAACAAGGACGAGCCTGCACGATTTGAATCGGTTAATTATTTTAGAGATATACGATATGAACGTATTCAAGGTATGTTGGCATATAATCCTTTGCAACGCATAAAAATATATTGCGAACAACGTAAAATTGATAATTTCTTAATAGCTGATTATGCTGCATATTATAAAAGTAATGTGAGTGATATTCGATTGCAAATGATTACTTTAAATGATCTTGGATTTGTAGATTTTGAAGAAAAAACAGATAAAGTAACCGTAAAACGAAAACTGAAAGATTACGTAAACGCTCACTTCGGAAAAACAGATTATGATGCAATTACTTTTTTATCGGTAATAGGAAAACAGTTTTCAAATGCAACCATAAGTTTAATCAACAACGATTTACAAATTCAAGGTGTACCTAAATTTTATTTTAGCGATTCGCAAAACGTATATATTATTCCGAGGAATCAACAAGTAACATTGAAAAAAAACCGAGGGATGGATTTTTCGGGAAAGCTTAGAGCAGGAAAAGCTGATTTTTATGGCAATGGATTTACGTTTGATTATACATCATTTAAAGTACGTTTGAACAACGTGGACTCAATGAAGTTTTTGTATAAAGACACAAAGACAGGAGTGGATTTGCCTATAAAATCAGCATTACAAAATATCTATGGTGATTTGGCAATTGATCATCCGAACAATAAAAGTGGCAGAAAAAAATATCCGGGATATCCTATTTTTAAATCTGATGTGGGTTCAAAAGTATATTACGATAAACCTTCAACACAATTGGGTGTGTATGATAGAAATCGTTTTTATTTCGATGTTGAGCCTTTCACTATGGATAGTTTAAATGAGTTGGATTTAGAAAAAATGTCATTGGGCGGAACATTAATTTCCGGTGGAATATTACCTGATATTAAATATGCGCTTTACCTACAGCCTGACAAATCTTTAGGATTTAAACTAAAACGCAATGAAGCCGGTTATCCAATGTATGGTGGTAAAGGACGAGGATTTATTGATTTATCATTAAGTGATGAAGGATTTTTTGGTACAGGTGAAATAAATTATATCGCATCTGTTTCCAAGTCTAGTCAATTTATAATGTTGTTAGATTCTTTAAACGGACAGTGTGAAACTTTTGTAAACAAGCGCACCGACTTATATCCGGAGGTAGCAGGTAAAAATGATTATATACATTGGATACCATATAAAGATACCATGTTTATAACTCGAGTTGATGAATTAATTTCATTTAGCGAAAAGCGGGCTACATTGGATGGAACATTAATATATACACCAGGGTCAATGCATGCAAAGGGCAATATAAATGTTGAACAAGCTCAACTCTCATCTAATGATTTTTGGTTGCAACCTGATCAGTTTTTAAGCGATGATGCTACATTCAAATTATTTGATTTGTCTGATCCTGCTAAGTTTGCTTTTACTTCTTCATCAGTTAAGGCTCGTGTTGATTTAGAGAATCGATTGGGGGACTTTAAGTTTAATAACAAAGGTCTTAATTCATATTTTAATTATAATCAATATGCAGGTTCATTTGATGAATTTTTGTGGAGAATGGATCCCAAAACCGTTGATTTTAAATCAGCAATTGCTGATGGGAAGAATACTTACTTAGTATCGGTTCATCCTAAACAAGATTCATTGCAGTTTACAACTCCAATAACAACACTTGCTATTAAAGATTTTACGATGTATGCTAAGAAAGTACCATTTATTGCTGTAGGAGATGCCCAAGTATTTCCGGATAGTAATAAGGTTGTGATACGAGCAATGGCTGATATGGATGTTCTGCATAAAGCAAAAATTGAAGCAGATACTGTAAATCGTTATCATACTATTGACAGTGTAAGCATAAAGATAGCAGGGAAATTTGAAGTAATGGGTTCAGGTAAGTACCAATATACCGATAGAAACAAAAATGTACAGAAGTTTTTCATGAATGAAATATATATTGATAAAGGTCATCAACTCATCGGTAAATCGAATATTCCTGATTCAATCCAGTTTTATGTTGGTCCTAAAATTCAATTTAGAGGAAAAGCAGTATTGGTATCTGTGGTTCGAAATTTAGAGTACGATGGTTATTTTTTACCATTACATAAGTTGCCATTACCTCGTACAGATTGGTTTAAAAACTCAGCAGTTGTTAATCCGGATTCGGTTTATATTAATGTTAAAACACCAATTAAAAACATGAATCAACAAACACTGAATAATGGTTTCAATATTAGCAATGATTCAACACACGTATATACTTTATTTTTCTCACGTAAGCGTAATCAAAGCGATCCGGAATTATTAAAAGTAGAAGGTACATTGTTTTACGATACCATTCAAAAGGAATTTAAAATGGGTGATTTTGATAAACTTTTTAACGAATCAAAGAAAGGTAATATTATGACAGTAAACGAATCTAAAAAATTAATATCCGGAGAAGGGCGTGTTAATTTAGGATTCGAGACTACAAAATTTGAATTAAAAGGTGCAGGCGAATTAAATTATAGCTTAGTGGATACAAGTTTTAATATGAACCTGAGTATGTTGTTAAATTTCCCATTTCCTCCTCCGGCTCTACGTATTATGAGCGACACACTTTCTGAACAATCTTTAGCAGCAGAGGCTACAAAAATTGATGCAAATTTCTTGAGTAAATCATTAACAGAATTTTTAGATGATAAAAATGCTAAGAAAGTAATTACAGAGTTAGAGCAAGATAAAACCATTCGATTAGTTAATGATTTAGAAAAAACTATATTTATTACCAATATAAAAATGGTTTGGAATCCAATTAAGCGTGCATTACTTTCCGATGGTGAAATTGGAATTAATTCATTTGGTAAGTATAAATTTGAACGAAATATTAGTGGTAAAATAGAATTGATAAAAAGAAGAAGTGGTGATGAATTTACTTTGTTTATTCAAAGCCCTGCCGGAAGTTGGTATTTCTTTAAATTTCAAAGAGGCATTATGTACACAGTAGGTTCAGACCCTATGTATAATAAACTGATAAAAGATAATGTAGATAAGATATCAAAAAAGGATGATTATAAATTACGTGTAGCTAACATTTCAGCTAAAAATCAATTTTTACGTGGCTTAACAAAAAAATAATTATGAGTAATACAACTGCAATTCTTTTATATAGTGTTGTTGCCTATTTATTAGGCTCAATACCCAATAGTATATGGATTGGTAAACTTTTTTTTGGAATAGATGTAAGAGAACATGGAAGCGGTAATGCCGGTGCTACCAATACACTTCGGGTTTTAGGGAAAAAAGCTGGTTTTTCTGTTTTGTTCTTGGATGTATTGAAAGGATTTGTTGCGGTGCAATTAGTTTATCTTCATGATGCTTTTGCATATTCACCTTTTATACATGAGTATCAAATGGTGTTTGGTGCATTTGCAGTAATTGGGCATATTTACCCTGTTTTTGCCGGATTTAAAGGCGGTAAAGGCATAGCAACATTAATAGGATTAGTTACCGGTATAAGTTGGATGTTGGCATTAGCATGTTTTATTACGTTTGTAATAATTGTTGCAATCACAAAATACATTTCGGTAGGTTCAATGCTTTCGGGCATTGTTAGCCCAATATATGCAGGCCTTATTTATAATTGGGAAAAAATAAATTTAGTGTACTTTTGTTGTGTAATTGCTGTGTTGGTGGTATATACCCATCGAAGTAATATAAAACGATTACTACAAGGCAATGAAAATAAATTTTCGTTTAATAAAAAAGCATCTCAAAAGGTATGAAAGAGATAGTAATTGAAGAAGAATTAGCAGAGGTATTGGATGAGATTACAGACAAGCAAAAATTAGTTTTGCATAATGATGATGTAAATACATTTGACCATGTGATTGATTGTTTGGTTAGGATATGTAAACACGAGGAATTACAAGCTGAACAATGTGCACTGCTGGTTCATTTTAAAGGGAAAGCTATTGTTAAATCAGGAGCACGTGCAAACTTAATTGCTATGTGCCAGGCATTATTAGACGAAGGTTTAAGTGCAACTATTGGTGAATAAAAAATTAAAATAAACTTATTATAGCGTGTTAAATAAAGTAGTAAAAAACGCTGATGAAGCGATTAAAGACATTTCGGATGGTGCTACACTAATGTTAGGAGGATTTGGCCTATGTGGTATTCCTGAAAATTGTATTCAAGCACTTGTTAAAAAAAATATTCGGGAGTTGACTTGTATAAGTAATAATGCAGGAGTTGATGACTTTGGAATTGGATTGTTATTGCAGAAACATCAGGTGAAAAAAATGATTGCATCGTATGTTGGCGAAAATGCCGAATTCGAGCGTCAATTATTAAGTGGAGAGATGGAGGTAGAATTAATTCCGCAAGGTACATTAGCTACCAGATGCATGGCTACAGGATATGGTATGCCTGCAATATATACTCCTGCAGGTGTAGGAACTGAGGTTGCTGAAGGTAAAGAAATACGAGAGTTTAACGGGAAAAAATATTTACTTGAACATGCTTTTAACAGCGATTTTGCAATAGTAAAAGCATGGAAAGGCGATTCACACGGAAATTTAATTTATCGTGCTACCTCTAGAAACTTTAATCCGTTAATGGCAATGGCAGGAAAAATTACAATTGCAGAAGTAGAGGAATTAGTACCTGCCGGAGAGCTAGACCCGGATATGATTCACACTCCGGGCATTTATGTTAATCGTATTTTTAAAGGTGAAAACTACGAGAAACGAATAGAACAAATTACTATTACCAAACGCTAATTAAACTAATTATAATGCTTGATAAATTTGGAATTGCAAAACGTATAGCAAAAGAACTTAAAGATGGCTACTATGTAAACTTAGGAATAGGAATACCAACATTAGTAGCTAATTATATGCCTCCCGGAATAGAAGTAATATTGCAATCCGAGAATGGATTGTTAGGCATAGGTCCATTTCCATTTGAAGAAAATGTTGATGCAGATTTAATAAATGCCGGAAAACAAACAGTAACAACCACTAAGGGTTCAAGTTTTTTTGATAGTGCAATGAGTTTTGGTATGATAAGAAGTGGAAGAGTGGATTTAACCGTATTAGGAGCAATGGAAGTAGCCGATAATGGAGATATTGCTAATTGGAAAATTCCCGGAAAAATGGTAAAAGGAATGGGAGGTGAAATGGATTTAGTGGCAAGTGCTAAAAATATAATTGTTGCTATGCAGCATGTAAATAAAGCAGGGGAGAGTAAGTTGTTAAGTAAGTGTACTCTGCCTATTACCGGATTGGGTTGTGTTAAAAAAGTAGTAACCGAATTAGGTGTGTTTGATATTAAACCTGAAGGGTTTGTTTGTATTGAATACGCTCCAGGTGTAAGTTTAGACTATATTAAAGAAAAAACACAAGGAAGATTGGTAATAGCACCGGATGTGAAAGAGATGGTAGTTTAACTTTGTGTTTGAATATTTAAAGCTATCTTATGCAGCATGAAATAATGCTCTATTATTTGTAGTT
>JACFNJ010000125.1:0-797 GCA_019454865.1 Bacteroidia bacterium | reverse complement strand
ATCCTTTTTTAGTTGTAAATTGGAGTTGATTTAATATCTTTTCAAAAAATATTTCCGGTTGGAAAACACTCATTTGATTTTTCTTTTTAATCTCACCGATTTCATTGATTAGTTCAATTCGTTTAACTATTAATTTATTTATTTCATAGTCGCACGAATTAACTTTTTCACGAAGTTTACTTAGTTGCTTGTTTTTTATACTATTTACTTTCGATGAGGTATAGATTAAACCTAAGTTAGGCGTAACGTTAGTGTTTTCCCAGTTTATTGTGTTGTGTTTTGTACAATCAATTACAAGTCCATAATTGTGTTTTAAACAATACCGAAAGGTTTTAAGAAAACTATTTGCTGAACGGATTTGTTGTAAAACAAATAGATTATGTTGCTTTAAGTTTTTAAGTGGCAGTTTATTAATTGTGGCTATTGAGCCTTTAATTATAAGATTGCAATTGCCTTTTATATTTTGAAATTGTATTAAGTGTTCTGCATTAACAACAAAGGAATTTGTTGTTTTTAAATAATTTTTTGCAACAGAATCATTATTTAAAATAATTGCTTTTTTGGAGTTATTGCCTTCAATATTTTTTGGATTTAAAATTTCAAAAATTGAAGTTTTATTATTGATAGATAGTTTTAAATACATAATATGTAAATAACTGACATTTGTTTGTTTCTGTTATAATTAGTTACGAATTTGATAATTTTGGCGAAGTTTTAATAAAGGTTTTCAAAAATGAATAAAACAAAGTTAGAAATTATGGCTCCGGCTGGCTCGTGGGAAGCAATGATGGCAGCCA
>JACFNJ010000399.1 GCA_019454865.1 Bacteroidia bacterium | reverse complement strand
GTACGCATGCTACAACACTCCTCCCCTCCCCGACGCTCGTCCAACCTTCGCCCATATCGTAAGAGGAGGAATATACATATACATCACCGGCAGGCAACGCATATCCGGAATTGAGTTTTGTATTAAAATAAGCACCTCTATTATTCATGAAATAAGGCTCCGCAGGCAACACATTTCCTACCACATTATTAGATGTAGGAATGAATCTTAAATTATTTCCCGAAGGGTTTACAGTTAAAAAATAAGCTGAAGTATCTGTTTGCAAACTATAATGATCCGATAATTGATAACTCGGTTTTAAGTAAAGTTTGGTGTCCGGTTTGCCATCATTTTTCTCACCCCAAAATTGTACGAAATCATTACCACTCATAGAACCGGTTGCCTTGCTTGTATAAAGAATTTGTTCTTTACCATTTCGCCATAATTGAAATTGTTCAATAGGAATATTAGACAAGCCCATTGCATTTAAATCAGCTTGTTTGATTTGATATAAACCATCTTGTCCAACATTTATTTTATAATAAGTTTTACTATAATCAATCCAACTATTGGTATATGTTTGGGAATAAGCCATGCTGCTAATTAATAAAAACAATCCCAGCAATATTTTCTTCATCTTCATAAAAATTTTAATTATTTCTTTCTTTTCTTAGATCAATCTTCAATGAAAAGATATGTGTAAACAATGGATTGGATTGATTAGCAAGATTGGAAAATGCATAATCAATACTAATATTTTTTATTTTAAAACCTGCGCCTAAACTCGGTTGATAGATCCAAACTTTCTTTTGATTGGTGGTGTCCCCGTCTGCTAAAGCTTGCTGGAAATTGTAAACTCCTGCACGCACAAAAAACACATCTTTTACTCGCGCTTCTAAACCAATATGCGGATCAATGCTGATCGGATTTCCACTAATTAATGTATTTCTTTTACCGTCGAATGTAAAATCAAAATCTATCTCCGCTAAAAGATTTACATTTTCTCCCAATTTGAAATCGTAAGAATTTCCTATG
>JACFNJ010000124.1:5890-7849 GCA_019454865.1 Bacteroidia bacterium | reverse complement strand
TATATTGAATTATCAAAAGGATCAGAACGGATGCGAAGCAGCCGCAACGTTAGCGTTCATTTAAAACCAAAACAGAATAATTAAACACGAATAATAACCTAAAATAAAAACACATGAAAAAAAACCAAACCAAACCCATAGTTTTAATTATGACGGGACTGCTATGGACGAGCTTTGCGCAAGCTCAAAATTCTATCAATGCATCTGGTGGTGATGCAATAGGAAGTGGTGGAACTGTTGCCTACAGCGTTGGTCAAACGTTTTACACGACCAATAGCGGAACAACTGGAACAGTAGAACAAGGTGTTCAACACGCCTATGAAATTTACTCACTCGGAATTGAAGATTCTAAAATGGATATTTCATTAATCATTTTTCCAAACCCTACAACCGATAATTTAACCTTAAAAATAGGAGATTACAACAACGAAAAATTGTCGTATCAACTTTATGATATGCAAGGGAAATTATTAAAAAATGATGAAATCAAAGCCGAGCAAACACAAATCGAAATGAAAGACTTTGCAAGAGCAACGTATTTTATCAATGTAGTCAATAAAAATAACGAAAAAATAGAATCATTTAAAATCATTAAAAACTAAAATGGCTGTCATGCCTCGATACATTTTTGTTTTTTTGTCAAACCGAGTGAATTTTCTTTCAGAAAATTTGTATCGAGGTATGACAAAAACAAAAACACTCGGCCTGACAGCCGTTGTATCACATTAATCAATAATAACTAAAAAATAATAATTATGAAAAAAAGAATTTTAAAATCAATATTGTTACTCAGTATTTTTACCTTCTGCCTTTCAACTGCAATAGCTCAAGCACCCGAAAAAATGAGTTACCAAGCAGTAGTGAGAAATTCATCCGATGCTTTGGTGAGTAACCAACAGGTAGGAATGCAAATAAGCATTTTGCAAGGCTCTCCTACAGGAACAGCAGTTTATGTAGAAACACAAACTCCAACGACCAATGCCAATGGCTTAGTAAGTGTTGAATTTGGAAATGGAACAGTAGTTTCAGGAACTTTTGCAAGTATTGACTGGGCAAATGGCCCATATTTTATAAAAACAGAAACCGATCCAACAGGAGGAACGAACTACACCATTACTGGTACAAGCCAGATGATGAGTGTGCCGTATGCCTTACATGCAAAAACCGCAGAGACTGTAACAGGAGGGATTTCTGAGTCTGACCCAGTATTTACAGCTTGGAATAAAGATTATAATGATTTGACCAACAAGCCAAACTTTCAGGATTCAATCAATACGTATGGTTTTGATGGGGATTATAACAGTTTAACGAACCAGCCGACTATTCCAACAGTACCAACCAACGTGAGTGCTTTTACAAATGATGCTGGTTACATTACAGGTTATACCGAAACTGATCCAGTATTTACGGCTTGGGATAAAGATTACGATGACTTAACCAATAAGCCAAACTTCCAAGATTCCATTATTACTTATGGTTTTGATGGGGACTATAACAGTTTGACGAACCAGCCGACCATTCCAACAGTACCAACCAACGTGAGTGCTTTTACAAATGATGCGGGTTACATTACAGGTTATACCGAAACCGACCCAGTATTTACAGCTTGGAATAAAGATTATAATGATTTGACCAACAAGCCAAACTTTCAGGATTCAATCAATACGTATGGTTTTGATGGGGATTATAACAGTTTAACGAACCAGCCGACTATTCCAACAGTACCAACCAACGTGAGTGCTTTTACAAATGACGCTGGTTATATTACAGGTTATACCGAAACTGACCCAGTATTTACGGCTTGGAATAAAGATTATGATGACTTAACCAATAAACCAAACTTCCAAGATTCAATAAACACGTATGGTTTTGATGGGGACTATAACAATTTAACGAACCAACCTACCATTCCAACAGTACCAACCAACGTGAGTGCTTTTACAAATGATGCGGGTTACA
>JACFNJ010000124.1:0-5790 GCA_019454865.1 Bacteroidia bacterium | reverse complement strand
ACCAACCTACCATTCCAACAGTACCAACCAACGTGAGTGCTTTTACAAATGATGCTGGTTATATTACAGGTTATACTGAAACTGACCCTGTATTTACAGCTTGGAATAAAGATTACGATGACTTAACCAATAAACCAACCATTCCTGCAGCAGCAGATGGTTCAGAAACAAAAATTAACGCTGGTGATAACATTACCATTACCGGAAATGGAACCACCGCTACACCGTATGTAATTAATGCCCAAGGAAGTAGTAATAAATTTTACTTAGGACAAGATACTCTCGGAGGAATTGTATATTACATCTATATAGGTAGTGATGGGCAGCAACATGGTTTAATTGTTTCTAAAGATGAAACAACAGGGCAATGGACTGGAAATACATTAGTAGGTGCTGATAGAACAGAAGACGGTGTTTTTAACACTGATAAAATGCCAAATAGTGGTATAAAAACATGGGCAATAAATCATGGTACGGACTGGTACATACCAAGTATTGATGAATTAAGCATTCTATGGCATAACCGTTTTCATGTTAATAAAACCTTACGAGCTGGAGGTAATACGTTACTAGTATATAATGCTTACTATTGGAGCAGTACGGAGTATAATGCTACCTACGCATTCAGCTTCCACTTCGGCAACGGCAACGCAACCAGCGCCAGCTATAAGACAAATACTTATAGTGTTAGAGCGGTCAGGGCTTTTTAACAATTTACCCATTTATCAATTTAATACCGCGAAGCGGTCGAATTTTTTTTAAAAAATGGCATTATATTACGATTTACCTGTTTTTAAAGATGTATATAAACTCGTACAGAAGATTTTTGAATACACCAAAGATTTTCCAAGAGAGTATAAATATACATTAGGTCAGGATATGAAAAGAGATGCTATCCAATTGATAAGAAGTATTTATCGAGCAAATAAAGCTATCGAGAAGAAAACTTATTTGGAGGCATTCTTAGATGATTTTGAGCTACTAAAATTTGAAATACGTCTTTGTGTAGATATGAAAATTTTAGCCATTAAAAAACAAGTAGAATTAACACAGCTAATGGATGTCATAGGAAAACAGATTGTAGGCTGGCGTAATGCCAGCCTTACATAGCCAGCACTTTTATTGTTACGGCAATAGAGGGAGAGCAAATTTTGTTGAAAAAGGACAACACGACCACAGTTGTACGTGGTAAAATTTTGTGCTACCAATCGGTAAAAACAACAAAACAGTGTTGTAATGCTAACTATTGGAGCAGTACGGAGTATAATGCAACAAACGCATTCAACTTCAACTTCAACAACGGCAACGCAAACAACAACAACAATAAGACAAATACTTATAGTGTTAGAGCGGTCAGGGATTCTTCAACAAAAATAAGTACCGAGTGGCAAGTTAAAAGGAAAAAGTACTTGCCTCTTGGTACTTTTATCCGTTAACTCGATACTTTTATCTTTATCAATGCAATTATCTCTTTTTGATACAGAGTTACCTAAAATAGGACTTTTCGAATTATTTGAAGCCTATTTCGAATGTCGCAAAAACAAGCGAAATACAGCTAATGCTTTGGCATTTGAAATTGATTATGAAAATAACTTGGTGCAACTTTGTGAAGAAATAAACAACGGAACTTATGAAATAGGTCGTTCCATTGCTTTTATTGTAGATAAACCCGTTAAACGAGAGATATTTGCGGCCGATTTTAGGGATAGAGTAATACATCATTTAATCATTGGTAAATTAAACCATTTGTTTGAAAAGCAATTTATTTATGATAGTTATTCTTGTCGTGTAGGGAAAGGCACGCATTTCGGTATTCAACGTATTGACAGGTTTATTCGCCAATGCTCGGCAAACTATACCAAAGATTGCTACCTATTAAAACTTGACTTACAAGGTTTTTTCATGAGTATCAACAAAAATATTCTTTTTACAAAACTCGAAAAATTTATAAAGGAAAAATACCAAGCAACAGACAAAGATTTGATTATAAAACTTTGTAAGCAAGTGATTTACAACGACCCCACAAAAAACTGTATTATTAAAGGTAAACGAAGTGATTGGAATGATTTGCCTCCGAACAAAAGCCTTTTCCGCAGTAAACCCAATTGCGGTTTACCTATAGGCAATCTTACCAGTCAAGTCTTTGCCAATTTTTATATAGACACATTCGACCATTACATAAAATACAATTTGAAAATACGGTATTATGGTAGATACGTTGATGATTTTGTAATCGTGCATGAAGATAAAGAATACCTGAAAAATCTCATTTCGATACTTTCAGATTACTTACAATCAGAATTACAAGTAATCATTCATCCAAAGAAGATATATTTACAACATTATAGCAAGGGTATAAAATTTCTGGGCACATTTATTTTACCTAACCGAATCTACATAAACAATCGAACCAAAGGAAACTTTCATCAGACAATTTCTTTGCACAATACAATTGTTCGCAGTAATAAGCCATCAGAAATAGAACAGAAATCTTTTCAAAGTGCGATTAATTCTTATTTAGGTATTATGACACACTATAATAGTTACAACTTAAGAAAACGAATGTTACTGAAAAAACTTTCGGGTTATTGGTTTAATCACATCTATATTAGCGGATGTTATGCAAAGTTGGTATTACGTGTTAGAACGATAAAAAAACAACGAAACGCTAACATGCTATTACTCGCAAGCCGAACTAACTGCTTCGTTTAAACACCTATTCTCTGGAAAAAGTCTTATTTTCGTGTTTAAGTTTAATCTTAAAAATCGGCCAGCGAGTAGTAGCTTCCCGTTAGCAAACATGCAAAATGACGGTTATGGCAGAAAAACAGACAGCTTTAAAAATGAAAATTAGGAGAAGAGAGCCTCCTTGAGATTATAGAATAGACAAATAATTATTCAAATAACTTTAAAAAATAATTTTATGAAAAAAAATATAATTACCGTAATTTTTATTGTCCTTGCAAAACTGAGTTTCGGACAATATCAACAGTATGTGCAATATGTGATGCCGTACTTAACAGACACAATCCAGAGTGGATTTTTCTACTTCAATACACCAAATAATTTTCAAGCAGGACAATTGTACCAATTGTACAGACAAAATGCCCCTGACTTAAACAATAATATGGTGTTAATAGACCAACATGTTGACAGTTTAGCAGGTTTGCGCCACTTTAAGTACCAACAAACCTACATGAACATTCCTATTGAAGGCGCAGGATGTATTGAACATTATAACACGGATGGCTCACTTTTGTTTATCAATGCAAAAATTGCAGATTCCATTAAATCAGATGCTGTTCCTAGAATTTCATCTGAACACGCTATCAAAACTGTAATCAAAGAACTCAAAAGAAATAAGGAGATCGTCTTCGCATGGGAAGACGAAGATTGGGAAAAAGAAATACAAACAGATTACGATGACGAGAATGCAACATGGTATCCCACAGCAGAACTCATTTGGGCAATTGACACGTTTAAAAACATAGTACTCATTAATTCAGGAGAAAGATATAATCTTGCTTACAAGATTTCAATTTCATATGCACAACCTGAATTTGAAACTTTCATATACTATGTTGATGCAAATAATGGTACAATCCTAAAATTTAATTCTACTCGCATTTACGATGGATCTGCTGATGTTTATGGATATGGTAGTAAAGTTATTGATACGCAATGGAAAGGTGGATTTACAAACAAGTATATTCTTCAAACAAATGATAATACAAGAGTTATTCACACAAAGAAAGATGAAGGTAATGAAACTGCTTGGGGGTTATTACAAAACGTAAAAGATGATGATGACAATTGGGGTAATGCCTATCTAACGGAAACATCAACACATTACCACGTTTCAAGTTGTTGGGATTTTTACCGTAGTTATTTTGGAAGAACAGGTCAAAACAATCAAAGTCGTGAAATTCGTGTAAGAACTCAAATTGGTCAAATAAATGCATTTTTTGAACCAAATGGAGGAAGCCATAATAAATTAAGTTTTGGGTATAGTGACCAAAATGCTAATTTAGGCACTGAACCTGCTGTAGTTGGGCACGAATTTACTCACGGTGTAACACATCATTCTTCAAATTTACAATATCAATACGAATCGGGAGCATTAAACGAATCGTATAGTGACATTTTAGGACTTGTATTCCAAGCAGGAATGTATGAAAACTGGTCAACAGACTGGATTATTGGGAACTTTGTTTCTATGGGGTCAATGTTGAAACGCTCATTGTCAAATCCAAACACTCTTGGTTCACACATAGAAAACAATCAATATGTATTAGGACAACCTGATACATATAATGGAACTTGGTGGTATTCTGGAACAGGCGATGCTGGTGGTGTACACATCAATTCAGGAGTTCAAAATAAATGGTTTTATGTCTTGGCTCACGGAGAAAACGATTGGAATGATTTAAACAACTACTATGACGTTGATGGGATAGGAATAAAGAAGGCTTCCAAAATTGCATATTATGCACTAACGTCCATTTTAATGAATTCATCACAGTATTCGGATTCTCGACAAGCTACAATACAGGCAGCTAAAATTTTATTTGGCGAGTGTTCAGTCGAACATCAAGCAACAATTGATGCTTGGTATGCTGTGGGGATTGGGAATTTAAATACTTGTACTTACACGGCTTCAGTAAATGAAGTATTAGATAAAGAAGTAGCCATTTATCCAAATCCCACAAGCAATTCACTAACAATCGAATTGCCAACTGCAACGGAAAACCCCATCCAAATTTTCGACATTGCTGGGAAATTGGTAAAGGAATTGAATAGTAACCAAACTTATTTCCAAGCCGACTTGTCAAATATGGAAAATGGTGTTTACTTAATTCACTTTGATTTTAAAGGTCAAAAAATTACAAAACGAATTGTTATTCAAAAATGAAACGGGTTGTAATTTCTTTTTTCATACTGTTAGGGGCTTGTGCCTCTAACAGTATTTTTGCTCAGGATAACAATCGCTTGTCTATTCAAACAGGATTGTTTCATTGTTTTTTTGATAAATCGCCCATTTTGAATGTTAATTATTTGAATAAAAGTGAAAAACCATTTAGAGGACTTTTATACAATTCTTTAGGCTTACAATATTTAAGAAAAATAAATCAACTTAATTTTGTAAGTGTTGAATATATGATGTATTATGAAACATATCAAAATGTCCATCCAAATTTATTAAAAAATGTTGTGCGTTTACGAAATTACAATTCTTTCAATGTAACTTATGAAAGGAACTTACCAATAAAATCTAATTTATCGTTTACTTATGGAAGTGGTGTAAATTGTCGATTTGGGTATGAATCAATTGTGGTCAATTATGGATATTTCGGTTATCTTAATGGTTGGGAACCATTAATAGAGGTTCGAGAAGTTGGTGATGTAGGGATAAACCTGCGCACAGGAATAGAATATTCTCCACTAAAATGGTTAACGCTGTACAGTAAATTTGATTTAATTGGGTTTGTATATATACATGATAAAAAGCAAATTGAACAAATAAAAAACTATGGTTATAATAAATACCCACATCATTTTGATTTATCTTTACGATTTGGGCTTGGATTCAACTTCGGAAAATAACTGCACGATTTGCTAACATCAGTTTGGCAAAAACGGCAGAAAACGGCTTCGATTTAAAGTTTTTCGTAAATTTGAAGTCTCGTCTTCGGTTGAAGATTTGTGCTAAAAGTGCCGTCTTCGCCAAGCTGAAAACCGTTATGAGGGAATAGTCCACCACAGATAGGAACGTCCCCACGTTATTGTACG
>JACFNJ010000398.1 GCA_019454865.1 Bacteroidia bacterium | reverse complement strand
CTCTTTAGTCAATACAGTCACAATAGTTTTCACACCAATTGATTGCACTAAAGAAGCAGCAAGAAGCATCTTTCCTGAACCTGTAGCATTAGCCCAAATACCTCTACTGGATTCCACAGCTTTATTTAAAGCGTCTAATTGATAATCCCTTAATTCTTTCCCTACCCAAACTAAATCTTTCGTTTCAAACTCTTTTTTTCTTACATCTATTATTTCTAAATCATAACCTTTAGCACGTAACTTTCCGGCAACAAAACTCAACAAACCTGTAGGGAATCTGACACCATCTTTAGTCACTTTAAATAAATAATACTTGCCATCCCAATGACCTTTTTTATACGCCTCACTGAAATAATACCCCTCAGGCTGCCAATAAAGAAACGTTTTAAAATACGTTATTAAATTAGCTTCTTTATCTGTAATAGCATCAGAAGCACCAAAATATATCTTCATTTAGTCTATCCAAAATTCTATTTTATATTCATTACAGCGTTGAAAGATTTTGCAAAAGACTCTCTGTTACCATCAAAATCAATAACAGCAACACGCTTGAAAACTACTTTGCAACCTTCTTTTTCTTTAACGGCTCTGACCTCATTTGCATGGTCACATTTCCCATTTAAAGTAAAAGCTACACAATTACATTCCATGTAATGGGTATGCCGATTGTACCTGATTGTATATTTTCCGCTTTTGTAAATACTGCTTGATATACACTCGATCATAATTCATATTAACATACTTTAGTAAAATCTCAAAGCATTATTTTAATGAATTACAATTTATTTTTAATTATTTATGCCGGGGTCGGGAATAGCATTCCACGAATTTTGGCTTAGATCAGTCGAATAAACACGTTTTAAGATTGTCTGCACACCAGTTACAGAATCAAAGTAGCCCACATCGGCGGCTAAATCCGCAGGTTTTTCATCAGCAATTATCGTATACACTTTATCTAATTGTTCTGGTGTATATGCACCATCATTTAGAATATCAACAAGAATACCATAAGGATAT
>JACFNJ010000397.1 GCA_019454865.1 Bacteroidia bacterium | reverse complement strand
ATGTACGACCGTGGAAAATGGTACATACATGTTTTTCTAGAACCCAAGTTTATGAAAAGGAAGGAATACAAATATAATAACCAATTATGCGGTTTCCAAATAAAAACGGTAAATTCTCGATAAAAATATTAAGATTAGTAGAAAAGAAGAATACTATTTCCTGTAATAACGAGAACACCGATGTTAATTCGTATTCTATTATAGAAGAATTACAATTCTATTTTTTAGAAAATAAATTTTGACGGGCAGCTCAAAACCATGAGCTGGAACGATATCAAACCCAGTAAACGAGAAAGGCAGAAAGATTAGTTAGTTGTAGCATTAACGAAATCCCATGAAGCACCGACCTTTTTCCAAAGGATAGTAACCACTTCGAGTTCTGAAATATTCCAATTAGCTTCTAATGGTACGACATAACCTAAATGAAATACTTCGTCTGCTGTTGCACCGCTGGTTGTAATGGTTTCACCCCATGGATTACTACCGGCAAATCCAAGCATAACCTTATGGTGCTCATAATTATCACCTTGGCCGTTTTGATATGCATAAAGCTTCTTAGCAATGATATAAACGCCCATTTTATATTCACCAGTTATACCGCTAAAAGCTTTGGCGTATGCATTAATATTAATTTTCCCAGCATTAGCACCACCGCCAATTGTCCAATGTACACCTGTGCCGATGGTTGGTGTTTGTCCGGTTATGGTATTAATATTACTTTGAGCATCGTAATAATTAGTACCAAGCAATGTATTATTTACTACAAAGTTAGGCGTGCCGGTATAATCCCAACGCGTTTTAAAGGCTTCAAATGTTGGTTGATTTCTTGATGTCATTAGGTCATCATTTGTTTGTACGGTAAATGCGACAATCTTTCCACGATTGGCATCATATACATCAGAGAATGCACCCATTCCCCAATTACCGCATGGCTCACACCATGTAGCCGTAAACTTCAGCAACATGCCATTCTGTTTTAGGGGAATAAATACACAACTGCCGTCATCCTGATTAACAGTA